>NZ_JBFTSF010000007.1:0-62586 GCF_056399905.1 Cupriavidus sp. 01L46 | reverse complement strand
GGGTAAACACGGATGACGCGCAAGCGGCATGCGAGCGTCGATCTACGTAGTAACACGCAGCATCGCTGCGTAGTTCCGCGCTTGTGCCGCCAGGGACGGGTGTCAATACTACACGCCGGACGCGCGCGCGCCGCTCAAGCGGCGTCATGCATGCGTCCTGCGCAGTGGGTGCGGCTAGCGTCAATGCTGTTTGCATCGCCCGCCTGCGACGACCAGATCCGGATCTTGCGAGACATACCGGGCGTCGACGGAGACATGGCTGGGACCATCCCGCCACCCACCCCTCCGCCCGCCGCCACCAGGGGACGCCGCCCAGGTGCCCCCCTTGCTTCCGGCACCTGCCGCCGCCGGCATTCCTAAAAATGGTCTGAGGAGACCCTCATCATGAATCGCATCGGGCAACACCTGGTGTGGCTGGCCGTCGCCATCCTTGGCGCCTTCGCCTTTGCCACCGTTGCACTGTCTCGCGGCGAAGCCGTCAGTGCCTTGTGGATCGTGGTCGCCGCGATCTGTATCTATCTGATCGCCTACCGCTACTACAGCAAGTTCATCGCCGAGAAGGTGATGCAGCTCGACCCCAAGCGCATGACGCCGGCCTGGCGGCATAACGACGGGCTGGACTACGTGCCGACCAACAAGGCCGTGCTGTTCGGCCACCACTTTGCCGCCATTGCCGGCGCCGGCCCGCTGGTGGGTCCCGTGCTGGCCGCGCAGATGGGCTATATGCCCGGCATGCTGTGGATCCTGGCGGGCGTGGTGTTTGCCGGGGCAGTGCAGGACTTCATGGTGCTGTTCATCTCCACGCGCCGCGACGGCCGCTCGCTGGGCGACCTGATCAAGTCCGAGATGGGCACGGTGCCAGGCATGATCGCGTTGTTCGGCTGCTTCATGATCATGATCATCATCCTGGCGGTGCTGGCGCTGATCGTGGTGAAGGCGCTGGCGGGCTCGCCCTGGGGCACGTTCACGGTGGGGGTGACGATTCCTATCGCCCTCTTCATGGGCATCTACACGCGCTACATCCGCCCGGGCCGCATCGGCGAGGTGTCGGTGATCGGCTTCGTGCTGCTGATGCTGGCCATCATCGGTGGCCAGTACGTGCATGAGAGCGCCGTGCTCGCGCCGCTGTTTACCTACGACGGCAAGGCGCTGACGTGGATGCTGATCATCTACGGCTTTATCGCTGCCGTGCTGCCGGTGTGGCTGCTGCTGGCCCCGCGCGACTATCTCTCCACTTTCCTGAAGATCGGTACCATCATCGCGCTGGCCATCGGCATCCTGATCGTGGCGCCGGAGTTGAAGATGCCGGCGTTCACCCAGTTCGCCAAGGGCGGCGGCCCGGTGTGGTCGGGCAACCTGTTCCCGTTCCTCTTCATCACCATCGCCTGCGGCGCGGTGTCGGGCTTCCACGCGCTGATCTCCTCGGGCACCACGCCCAAGCTGCTTGAGAGCGAAGCGCATATGCGCTTTATCGGCTACGGCGCGATGCTGGCCGAATCGTTCGTCGCCATCATGGCGCTGGTCGCGGCCTCGGTGATCGAGCCGGGTGTGTATTTCGCCATGAACAGCCCGGCAGCCGTGATCGGCACCTCGCCGGAATCGGTGGCCCAGGTGGTTTCGGGCTGGGGCTTCGTGATCACGCCGGATGTGCTGATCCAGACCGCCAAGGACGTTGGCGAGAACTCCATCATCTCGCGCGCCGGCGGCGCACCGACGCTGGCGGTGGGGATTGCCCACATCCTGCACCAGGTGGTGGGCGGCCAGGCCATGATGGCCTTCTGGTACCACTTCGCCATCCTGTTCGAGGCGCTGTTCATCCTGACCGCGGTGGACGCGGGCACCCGCGCCGGGCGCTTCATGCTGCAGGACCTGCTGGGCAGCTTCGTGCCCTCGTTCCGCCGCACCGACTCGCTGCCGGCCAACCTGATCGCCACCGCGCTGACCGTATCGTTCTGGGGCTACTTCCTGTACCAGGGCGTGGTCGACCCGCTTGGCGGCATCAACACGCTGTGGCCGCTGTTCGGCATCTCCAACCAGATGCTGGCCGCGGTGGCGCTGGTGCTCGGTACCTGCGTGCTGGTCAAGATGAAGCGCGGGCAGTACGCCTGGGTCACCCTGGTGCCCACCATCTGGCTGCTGATCTGCACGCTGACCGCTGGCTGGCAAAAACTGTTCGACGCCGATCCCAAGGTCAGCTTCCTGACCCACGCGGCCAAGTTCAGCGACGCCATCGCCCAGGGCAAGGTGCTGGCCCCGGCCAAGTCGATGGAGCAGATGCACCGCATCGTCTTCAACGACTACCTGGATGCCGGGCTATGCGCGTTGTTCATGTTCGTGGTGCTGTCGATCGTGTTCTACGGTTTCAAGACTGCGATGAAGGCCCGCGCGGAAAACCGGCCGACCGACCGCGAAACGCCGTTTGAACCGATGCCGGCTTCGGCTTCGGCGCAGCATTGAATGCGTGCGCTGGCCACCGGCCAGCGCTGACCCGAGAACAGGAGATCCATCATGCTTGAGCAACTTGGAACCATGGGACGCTACCTGGGCCAGTCCCTGCGCCTGATGGTGGGTTTGCCGGATTACCAGACCTATGTGGCGCACATGGAGGCCACCCACCCCGACCGCGAGCCCATGACCTACGAGGCGTTCTTTCGCGAACGGCAGGAGGCCCGCTACGGCGGGGGACAGGGAAAATGTTGTTGATCTGCACGTGGCACGCGGCTCACTCAAGGGGAAAATGCGAGTGCGCGTAGCCGCACAATAGTCCTAACCCCGTAGTAACTCCGCGCTTCACGCCGTTAAAGAACGGGCCGCCAATTCTGGCGGCCCGTTTTACGTTTCTGCAGCGGTTACAGGGCCTTACACGTGGTTACAGCAAGCTCGCGGCTACATCTCTACACTTGCGTCACAGTTGCTCAACCCAAGGAAGAAGAACATGTCTCGTCATCCCGTTCGCAGTTTCACCCTGGCCATCGCCCTGGCGGCATCCGCGCTGCCGGTGTTTGCGGGCGATATGAATAATGCCCTCGGCGGCGCACTCGKCGGTGTCGCCGGCGCGGCGGTCGGTGGCGCGCTTGGCGGCTCGACCGGTGCGGTGATCGGCGGCGCGGTTGGCGGCGGCGCAGGCGGCGCGGTCACGTCCAACCGCCGCGAGCGCACTGGCGCCATCATCGGCGGCGCGCTGGGCGGCGGCGCAGGCACGGCAGCGGGCAACGCCATGGGCGGGCGCACCGGCGGCCTGTTGGGGGCAGCGGTTGGCGGCGGTGCAGGCGCGGCGCTGGGCGGCAACGTCTCGCGCAGCAACTCCTACGCGGACGAACGCGGCCGCGGCTACCGCGATGACCGCTACTACCGCAGCGGCTACAAGCGCAAGCACGGCCGTGGCCACCACCATCACGACGACTGATCTGCCTGGCGCAGGCGGGGATCATCCCCCGCCCGCCGGCAGCCKGCCTGCGATGCCGGCAACAAGAACGGGCCATGACTGGCCCGTTTTTTTATGCCGTGATTGCCGTGATTTATGCGACGACGCAGCCCGAAAACCTCGCCGGGGGTATCATGCATCACCCAACACCCGTATGCATGCACAGCAAAAGCGGCGCCCCAAAACAAACACGCCCGTACCGGCGTGGTACGGGCGTGTCCTCCAGTAAGTACGGAGAAGGCACTTTCGCACCCTCCCCGTCGGCCTGTGGAGATCAGCCGAAAAGGGGTGGAACCGCCACAAGACGCGGTTCCCGCCGACAGGACGCCTGAATTACAGGGTGGCGGCGCCGTCGCTGAATACGTCGAACTTGCCGGCCTTGGCGCCGTCGGTGTACGGGTCGAACTTGCCAACGCGGGCACCGTCCGTGAACGCGTCAAACTTGCCGGCACGGGCGCCGTCGGTGAAGCTGTCGAACTTGCCAGCCTTGCCGCCGTTGCTATAGACCGAGGTCTGGGTGGCGCGGGCGCCATCGGTGTACGGGTCGAACTTGCCGGCCTTGGCAAAGGCGGGGGCGGCGGTCAGGGTGGCTGCGAGCGTGGCGGCAGCGGCGATCAGGGCGAAACGTTGGCTTTTCATGATTGAATCCTTTCCACAGGCAGGACACCTAGTCTTCTCAGCAGCCTTCGCTGCAATGCGGCATCCGATGGCGTCATATTAGGCATTTCCCTGATATGAATAAATATTGCCGCCGACAATGATTAGTTGTAGTTTCAACAATAAATAACCCACTTTCCGTAAAAATTCGCGGGCAAGACTGGAGACTATGTCATGGACCGGCTGCAATCGATGCGCGTCTTTTCCAAAGTGGTCGAACTGGGCAGCTTTGCTCGTGCGGCGCAACAATTGGAAATGTCCAATGCGGTAGTCACGCGCTATGTGGCCGACCTGGAGAGCCACCTTGGCACGCGGTTGCTGAACCGCACCACCCGCAGCCTGTCGCTGACYGACGCCGGGGAGACCTACCTGCAGCGTTGCCAGCAGATCCTGGAGGACGTGGAGGAGGCCGAGGCCGTGGTGACGGCGCGCAGCCAGTCGCTCTCCGGCACGCTGCGGCTGGTCACGCCGGTGATGTTCGGGCTGCACTTGCTGCCGGACACGCTGGCGCGCTTCCAGGCCCTGTACCCGGAAGTGGTGTTCGACGTGCTGCTATCGGACCGTATCGTCGATATCGTGGAAGAGGGCCGCGACGTGGGCGTAGTGCTGTCGGACCTGGGGCTGGGTTCGCACCTGGTGGCACGCCCGCTGATCTCTGCCGAGATCATCCTGTGCGCCTCGCCAGGCTACCTGCGCCAGCACCCGCCGCTGCGCCACGCGCACGAGCTGACCAACCACCGCTGCATCGCGATGCGCATCCCCACCGCTGAGCATGAATGGACGCTGTCGGGCCCGGAGGGCGAGGTGACGGTGCCGATCCGCCCGGGCCTGCTGTGCAGCAATGCCGAGTTGGCGCACCAGGCGGCACTGGCCGACATGGGTGTGGCGATGCTGTCGTCCTACCTGGCGCGCCCCAATATCGAGGCGCGGGCCCCGCGCGCGACTCACTCTTCCTCGGCATCGGCCGTGGCTTCGTCGTCGGCGCGGGACTTGCCGGCAGCGCGCTTGGCTGCTGGCGTCTTGGCCGCGGCTTTCTTCGCAGCAGGAGCCTTCTTGGCAGCGGGGGCCTTCTTGGCCGCCACCTTCTTGGCCGGCGCCTTGGCCTTGCTCACCGTCTCCGCAGCCTGATCCTCGTCGCCAGCCTTGGCGGACGCGGTCTTGGCCGCAGCGCCCTTGGCCGCCGTCTTGGCGCCCGCCTTGGGCTCGCGTGCCTCGAACTCGAAGCCGATCTTGCCGTCCGGCTGCTTGGCCAGGAAGGCCTTGAAGTTGCGCCCGGTGCGTGATGACTTGAAGCCGGTCAGCAGATCCGTGCGGCCCGCGCCCAGCAGCTTGCCGATCTGCTCGCGCGAGATCTCCTGCTGCAGGATGATCTTGCCCGTGGTGAAGTCACAGCTCTTGGGCACGGCCACGCTGTTCTCGCACACGTACTTCATGCCGTGCTCGTAGACCGAGCCACCGCACTTCGGACAAGCGCCAACCGCTTCCTGGCCGGTGAAATCGACCGGCTCGCCGTCGTTGTCGTCGTCATTCTGGCCGAAGTCGAATTCCATCTTGTAGTGGCCTTCGTCGTCCTTGCCCAGCTTCAGGATGGCGGCAAACGGCCGGCCCATCTTGCTGCGGAAACCCTGCAGCGGACCGATTTCCTTCTTCAGCAGCAGTTCTTCGACTTCGTCGATCTCGAATTGGCGCCCACCCGGGATCTTGCTGATCGAGAACTCGCACGCGGTGCAGGCAAAGCGGCGGTAGTTCTCCTTGACCTGGCTGCCGCACTGCGGGCACGGCGTGGCCAGCGTGGCGTAGTCGCCCGGGATAGTGTCGCTGTCGTATTCCTTGGCGCGCTTGACGATCTGCTGCGTCATCTGCGCGATCTCACGCATGAACTCGTCGCGCTTCAAGCCGCCGCGCTCGATCTGCGACAGCTTGTGCTCCCATTCGCCGGTCAGCTCGGCCTGGGTCAGTTCCTGCACACCGAGCCCGCGCAGCAGCGTCATCAGCTGGAAGGCCTTGGCGGTGGGAATCAGCTCACGGCCTTCGCGCACCAGGTATTTCTCGGCGAGCAGGCCTTCGATGATGGCCGCGCGCGTGGCTGGCGTGCCCAGGCCCTTGCCGGCCATGGCTTCGCGCAGCGCATCGTCGTCCACCAGCTTGCCGGCGCCTTCCATGGCGGACAGCAATGTGGCTTCGTTGTAGCGTGCGGGCGGCTTGGTGGTCAGCATCACGCCGTCGACCTTGTCGACCTTGACGCGCTCGTCCTTGGCCACCGCCACCAGGTTGGCATCATCGCCCTGGGCTTCACGCCCGTAGACCACCAGCCAGCCCGGATTGACCAAGACCTTGCCTTCGGTCTTGAAATGATGGCCTGCCACCTCGGTAACGCGGGTGGTGACCTGGAACTCGGCCGCCGGGAAGAACACCGCCAGGAAGCGGCGCACCACCAGGTCATACAGCTTCTGCTCCGGCTCCGAGAGGTTCTTCGGGGCTTGCAGCGTCGGGATGATAGCGAAGTGATCGCTGATCTTGCTGTTGTCGAAGATCTTCTTGTTGGGCTTGATCCACCCGCTGGCCAGCACCTTCTTGGCATGCGGCAGGTAGTTGGGCGAGCTCTCGGCCAGCATGTCCATGGTCTGCTTGACCGTGTCCATGTAGTCCTCGGGCAGCGCGCGCGCGTCGGTACGCGGGTAAGTCAGCACCTTGTGCTTTTCGTACAGCGCCTGGGCCAGGCCGAGGGTGTTCTTGGCCGAGAAGCCGAAACGCGAGTTGGCCTCGCGCTGCAGCGTGGTCAGGTCGAACAGCGCCGGCGACTGCTGCGTGGACGGCTTGGACTCTTCGGTGACGGTGCCGGTCTTGTCACGGCAGGCCGCCACGATGCTCTTGGCCTCGGCCTCGCTCCACAGGCGCGACTCGCGCGTCTCGGGATCGAACTCGCTCTTCTTGAACTTGGGGTCGAACCAGCGGCCTTCGTACAGGCCGGCGGCGGCGACGAACTCGGCGCGCACTTCCCAGTAGTCACGGGGGACGAACTTCTTGATCTTCTCTTCGCGCTCCACGACGATCGACAGCGTGGGGGTCTGCACCCGGCCAACCGTGGTCAGGAAGAAGCCGCCGCCCTTGCTGTTGAACGCGGTCATGGCGCGCGTGCCGTTGATGCCGACCAGCCAGTCGGCTTCCGAGCGGCAGCGCGCGGCGTCCGCCAGCGGCAGCATGTCGGCATCGTCGCGCAGGCGGGCAAAGCCGTCGCGGATCGCCTGCGGCGTCATCGACTGCAGCCACAGGCGCTGCACCGGTTGCTTGGCCTTGGCGTGCTGCTGGATCAGGCGGAAGATCAGTTCCCCTTCGCGCCCCGCGTCGCAGGCGTTCACCAGGCCGGTGACGTCCTTGCGCTTGATCAGGCGGTTGAGCACCTTCAGCCGCGACTCGGTCTTGGCGATGGGGCGCAGGTCGAAGTGGGGGGGAATCACCGGCAGGTTCGCGAAGCTCCACTTGCCTCGCTTGACTTCGTATTCGTCCGGGGCGGCGATTTCAACCAGGTGGCCGACGGCCGACGAAAGAACGTAATCGTCACTTTCGAAGTATTCGTCATGCTTGGTAAAGCCCCCGAGGGCACGGGCTATATCGGCAGCAACCGATGGCTTTTCCGCGATGATGAGGGCTTTTGACATGGATCGGGTCCTTGCTGGCCGCACTCTGGCGGCCTGCGAATTATTGCCACTAAGGGCTCTGCACTATATGTAAACAGCGAGCTTGGGGCTTTGAGGCGCCAATAATAAGCGCGGTTCCGACGGCGGTGCAAGCAAGCTGCCTCCGCCGTCGCCGTCAAACGGGCGCTGCTGGCATGCGGGCCGGCCCTGAACAGCCGCCGCCCACTTCGTTTTTTGACCGCAGTCCGGTGCTCGTGCTCCTGGCTTGCGCCGGGCGCCGATGACCGGGGTTAGTCGCCGTTAGCGTGCGGCGCCAGCCACTCCAGCACGTTCGGCACCGCTGCGCCGGCCGTTGGCACCATCGCCGCGCCGCGCGCCAGCATGCGTTCGAGCACTTCAATATGCGGCAGCAGCGTGCCGTAGAACTGCGGTGCGCCGCCCGCCGCCGGCTGCACCAGCAGCGTCGGAAAATTATCGATATCGAGGTCGCCCAGCTGGTCGGCATGGGTTTCAATATCGATCCAGACGAAGCAATCGCCCGGAAACCGGGCGGCAAGCGCCGCGAACGCCTCCTGGTAGGTCCCGCAGGTGCCGCACCAGGCTGCGCACAGGCAGGCTACCAGGCGGCCTTGCGGACGCGCTGCCAACACCTGGGCGATTGCACCCGGGTCCTGCTCCGGAAAGTAAACGGTCATGATGGGGGAAACATGAGCCTTTTCAGGCACGGGAAATCGTTTGATTGTAGCGGCCGCCAGGAAATCCGTATTTCGGCCGGCGGTACCAGGGTTGCTCACTAGCTTATCCGGCGATAGACATTGCCCGGCAGCCGCTMCACCGTGCCCGCCAGTTCCAGTGACAGCAGGCTGGCCACCACTTGCTCGGGCGGCAGGGCGGTGCGCGCGCACAGCGCGTCCAGCGTGACGGGGTCATGGGTGAGCGTCAGGCCGAGGACATCGTCCAGCGCCGGCATGGGCGCAGGCGCCACCGGCCGGGCAGCGTCCCCGGCCATGCCGAGTTCCTCGAGCACATCGTGCGCGGTTTCCACCAGCTTGGCGCCCTGGCGGATCAGCAGGTGGCAACCCTTGGACAGCGGCGCATGGATCGAGCCGGGAATGGCATAGACCTCCCGTCCCATCTCGGCTGCCAGCCGCGCGGTGATGAGCGAGCCCGAGCGCGCGGCCGCCTCCACCACCAGCACGCCGCGCGCGAGCGCCGCGATGATGCGGTTGCGCTGGGGAAAGTGGTGGCTGCGCCCGGGCAAGCCGAGCGCGAACTCGCTGACGATGGCGCCGTGGGCCGCGATGCGGTGGGCCAGGTCGCGATGGCGGGCGGGGTAGACCAGGTCGGCGCCGGTGCCGATCACCGCCACGGTGCCGCCAGTCCCTTCCATAGCGCCTTCCAGAGCCCCCTCGTGCGCTGCGCCATCGATGCCCAGCGCAAGCCCTGACACCACCGTCAGCCCGGCGCCGGACAACACGCGGGCGAAGCGCCGCGCGTCCTCCACGCCCTGCACGGTAGCGCTGCGCGCACCGACCATGGCAATGGCCGGGCCGCCAAGCGCGCCCAGCCGGCCTTTGACGTACAGCACCAGCGGCGGGTCGGACAGATCCAGCAAGGCACGGGGATAGGCGGCATCGGCCAGCGTCACCACATGGTTGCCGGGCTCGGCGGCCCAGGCCACGGTGCGCTCGACCAGCGCCACCGTGACAGCATCGGGCGGTGCCAGCAGCGCCCGGGCGTGCTTCTCGGGGATGACCGCCGCCAGTGCGCTGACGGTCTGCGCCAGCAGCTGGTGCGGCAGCCCGAAGGTGGCCAGCAACTGGCGCAAAGCGCCGGTGCCCAGGCCGCGGGCACCGGTCAGCCGCAGCCACGCCTCGATATCGGCGGCGCTGCGGGTGGTGGTGGGCACGGGCGCCGGGTTGGCGCCGGTTGCTGCCAGCCCGGTCAACGCGGCGATGTCACGCGGTCGCCCACCTCGATCGCGTTMGAGGCGTCGGTGACCAGGGCATAGGCCAAGCCGGGGAACACGCGGAACACGAAAGCCAGGCCATAGCGCTCGTCGGGCAACTGGATGGCGCGGTTGCCGTCCGTGCGATCGCGCACCACTTGGCCGGCGCGCGACAGCGCGAGCACGTGGCCGGGCTCGAGGCCCGCGGCGGTGCCGATATTGAGCACGACCACCTGCTTGGCGCCGCCGAACTGCACGCCGCCGTAGACCGCCGCGATGCGGCCATCAAGCATGACATCCGGCGCGCGGGGCACATAGCGCACCGGTTCGCGCGCCGGCTGGGGCACCAGCAAGGTGCCAGAGCCCATTTCCTGCTGGGCCKCCGTGACCTTGACGGTAGTTACCGCATCGAAGCCTTCCGGCGGGCGCGACACACGGACATTGCCCTGGTACTCGGCTTCATAGCCCAGCACGCGGCCGGTAACCGGGTCCTTGACCGGCTTGACCGGCTTGAAGGCCTGCCAGTCGCTGCCGACCACCGCCTCGGGCGGGGAAATGCCGCGCGCATAGGCGATGTCGCCCATGCCCAGGTAGACCCGCGACTCGGGCAGGGCGATGATGCGCGCCGAGGTCTCCAGCGTGCCCTGGTCCACCACCAGCGGGCGGATCAGGAACGGCTCGATGTCTTTGGCGGGGATGCTGGCGATGGCGCCATCGGGCCCGCCTTCGCTGCGCACGGCTGGCGTGAGGCGCACCGTGCCGCCGGCATCGGGGCTAGTGGAAAGCCAGGCGCGGCCGTCGCGCTGAATCAGGTACAGGACCTGGCCGGGATAAATCAGGTGTGGATTGCGGATCTGCTGCTGGTTCATCCCCCACAGCTCGGGCCAGCGCCAGGGCTGGCGCAGGAAGCGCCCGGAGATMCCCCAAAGCGTGTCGCCGCCACGCACGACATACTGCTGGGGCGCGTCCGAAGCCAGGTCGGCGGCGGCAATGCCCTGCTGCGCGGTAACGCTGGCCTGGGCCCGCTGGGCCGGGGTGACGGTAAGATCGGCGGCATGTACTGGCGCCCCTGTGGCGGCGGTGATTCCGGCCGCACACAATATCCAACGGGCAAACGCGTACGGCCTGCGGCCCGGCGCCGCCTGGTGTTCTTTGGTAAGATCGCGCATTTTCTCGAACCGGCTGGCAGAACAGCCGGATTGACCCTGGAGAGCGTGCCTGTTGCGGCGCGCCTTGAATTTTTGTACTTGCGCCCCGATTCTGCATGTAAACACCCGTAGCCGCAACGCGCGGGTCACATGTGTGAGCGGCAGGCGTTGCGCCCCAGCATCATGGCTAAACTCGACATCCTGACCTACCCTGATCCCCGCCTGCATACCGTGGCAAAACCGGTTGCCGTGGTGGACGACCGCATTCGCAAGCTGGTAGAGGACATGGCCGAGACCATGTACGAAGCCCCCGGCATCGGCCTGGCCGCGACCCAGGTGGACGTGCACGAACAGGTGGTGGTGATCGATATCTCCGAGACCCGTGACGCACTACAGGTCTTCATCAATCCTGAGATCGTCTGGTCCAGCGAGACCCGCAAGGTGGCGGAAGAGGGCTGCCTGTCGGTGCCCGAGGTCTACGACCGGGTCGAGCGCCCGGACCATGTGCGCGTGCGTGCCCTGAACGAGAAGGGCGAGCCATTCGAGATCGAAGCCGACGAGCTGCTGGCCGTGTGCATCCAGCACGAGATGGACCACCTCAAGGGCAAGGTCTTCGTCGAGTACCTGTCGCCACTCAAGCTTCAGCGCATCAAGTCCAAGCTGATCAAGCTGCACAAGCGCGAACGCACCCGTATGTAAGGCCGCCGCGGCCGGCCGCGCGCCGGCGCTGGCCTGCTACCGGCCAGCTAGCGGTCTGCTATCTTATTGCCTTCCCGATGAATCAAGTTACCGGCCGCTGATGCGGCCGGTGCCGCTTTATGCCGGAGCGTGCCATGTCCCAAGCCGCAAGCCCATCCCAAGCGCTGCGCGTTGCCTTTGCCGGCACGCCCGAATTCGCCCGCGTGGCGCTCGAAGCCATCCACGCCGCCGGTTTCCCGGTGGTGGCGGTGCTCAGCCAGCCCGACCGGCCAGCCGGCCGCGGCCTGCAGCTGCAGGCCAGCCCGGTCAAACAGTACGCGCTGGAGCGCAGCCTGGGCCCGGTGCTGCAGCCACGCTCGCTGCGCCGCAACGGCAAGTATCCCGAAGAGGCCGGCGCCGCCGTGGACACGCTGGCGCAGATCGCCCCGGATGTCATGGTGGTGGCCGCCTACGGCCTGATCCTGCCGGCCGAGGTGCTGGCGTTGCCACGCTACGGCTGCCTGAACATCCATGCCTCGCTGCTGCCGCGCTGGCGGGKCGCCGCGCCCATCCACCGCGCCATCGAGGCCGGCGATGCGCAGACCGGCATCACGCTGATGCAGATGGACGAAGGGCTGGATACGGGCGCGATGATCCAGGGCGAAACCGTGCCGATCGGCCCCGGCGACACCACCGCCACCCTGCACGACACGCTGGCCGCGCTAGGCGGGCGCATGGTGGTGGAGGCGCTGCGCCGCCTCGCCGCGGGCCAGCCGCTCACCGGCACGCCGCAGCCGGCCGAGGGCGTGACCTATGCCGAGAAGATCGCCAAGGAAGAAGCCCCGCTGGACCTGCGCCGCCCGGCTGCGGCGCTGGCCGCCCAGGTGCGCGCCTTCAACCCGTTCCCCGGCGCCACCGTGCAGGTCGGCGAGACCGTCATCAAGTGCTGGCAGGCCCAGCCCCTGGCGTCCACGGCCAGCCACCCGCAGGCGCCGGGCACTGTGCTCGCGGCGGATGCCGATGGCGTGGTGATCGCCTGCGGCGAGGGCGCGCTGCGTGTGGCCGAGCTGCAGAAGCCGGGCGGGCGCCGCGTGCCGGCCCAGCAGTTCCTGCAAAGCATGCCGCTGCCGCCGGGTACCCGCTGCGCCGTGCCTGGCGGCACGGCATAATCGCCCTGCGCTTGCGGCAAAGCCACGATGCCCGGCTTGCCGCAGCATGCTCCGCAAGCCATTTCCGCATCCCATCCACCGGCAGCCAACCATGCTCGGCATTACTGACCTTCCCTTGTTCGTTGGCGCGGTGTTCCTGCTCAATGTGACGCCTGGCCCGGATACCGCCTATATCGTCGGGCGCAGCGTGGCGCAGGGCAGGGCGGCAGGCGTGGTCTCGGCGCTCGGGGTCAGTGCCGGATGCTGCGTGCACTCGCTGGCCATCGCCTTCGGCCTGACTGCCTTGCTGGCGGCATCGGCCACCGCCTTTACCCTGATCAAGTTTGCCGGTGCTGCCTATCTGGTGTGGCTTGGGCTGCGCCTGATCTGGCAGCGATCCGCGCCCCCCGGCGCGGACGCGGCCCCCGCTGCCCAGCCGGGCACGCGCGGCCTGCGCGCTTTGTTCATGCAGGGCTTCCTCACCAATGTGCTGAATCCAAAGGTGATCCTGTTCTTCATTTCCTTCTTCCCGCAGTTCGTGGATCGCAACGCCGAGCACCAGGCCCTGGCATTCCTGGCCCTGGGCGGCATCATGGTGGCGATGTCGACGCTATGGAACAGCCTGGTGGCATGGATGGCGGGCACCCTGACCCGCCGCGCCAGCGAGGTGCCGCGCCTAAAGTGCTGGATGGACCGCATTGTGGGCATGGCATTCATCGGGCTGGGCGCGCGCCTGGCCTTTGCCCAACGCTAGGAACGGTTGCCAAACCCGCTGGCACAACGAACGGCTGCCGGCGCCGCCTGCCCTTTTTTTAGGCAGGTGACGGTTGAATTTCCGGGCCGGGGTACTATCTAAACAGCACCGCGCCACGYTTTGCGCAGCACGGCCAGCCCGGCCACCCGGTGCGCGCGCGAGGATGGTTTTTTCGGAGATCACGACAATGTTCAACTGGGTCAAGACCTTCATGCTGATGGCCGCCATCACGGCGCTGTTCATCGTCATCGGTGGCATGATCGGCGGCCGCAGCGGCATGATGTTCGCGCTGATCATGGCGCTGGGCATGAACTTCTTCTCTTACTGGTTCTCGGACAAGATGGTCCTGCGCATGTACAACGCGCAGGAAGTCGACGCGAGCACGGCACCGCAGTTCTACGGCATGGTGCAGGAGCTGGCGCAGCGCGCCCAGCTGCCGATGCCGCGCGTGTACCTGATCAACGAGGATGCGCCCAACGCCTTTGCCACCGGCCGCGATCCGGAGCATGCCGCCGTTGCGGCCACCACCGGCATCCTGCGGGTGCTGTCGGAGCGCGAACTGCGCGGCGTGATGGCCCACGAGCTGGCTCACGTGCAGCACCGCGATATCCTGATCTCGACCATCGCCGCCACCATGGCCGGCGCCATCGCCGCGCTGGCCAACTTCGCCATGTTCTTTGGCGGGCGCGATGAGAACGGCAACCGCTCCAACCCCATTGCCAGCATCGCGGTGGCAATCCTGGCCCCGCTGGCGGCCTCGCTGATCCAGATGGCGATTTCCCGCGCCCGGGAGTTCGAGGCGGACCGCGGCGGCGCCACCATCAGCGGCGACCCGCAGGCGCTGGCGATGGCGCTCGACAAGATCCACCGCTATGCGCAAGGGATTCCGTTCCAGACCGCGGAACAGCATCCAGCCACGGCGCAGATGATGATCATGAACCCGCTCTCGGGCGGCGGCATCGCCAACCTGTTCTCGACCCACCCGGCGACCGAGGAACGCGTGGCGCGGCTGATGCAGATGGCACAGACCGGCGTCTATCCGGTGTAGGCGCGGTCCAAGCGTGGTCCAAGCGCGGTCCAAGCCGCCGCGCTACCCCCTCGCTGCGGCCAGCCAGGCGCAAAAACGCCGGCCCCCGCCACATACAGGGTAAACTGCCCGCCGTGCTTCCCCGGAAGCGGCGGGCAGTGTGTTTTTGGCCTTGCCCGGCCTTGCCGCCAGTCCTCGCCGCTTGCGGCTTGCCTCCTGCCACCCCGTTTTACCGTCTCACTGCCCCACTGTCATGCGCCTGCAACACGAATCCCTCGCTTTCCAGATGCTCGCCGCCGCGGCTGCCGTACGCGGCGTCAACGAAGGCAGCGCGCTGCCACTGGCCATCGAGAACGCCGCCGCCCAGTACCGCCTGGACCGCGTGCGCGACGCCGCCACGCGTGGCGCCCTGCAGGACCTGGCCTACCGCACCATGCGCCAGTTCGGCACGGCGCGCGCGCTGGTCACCAAGCTGGTGACCCGGCCGCCCGGCGCGCTGGTGGACTCCCTGCTGGCCGTGGCCCTGGCGTTGCTGGTCGAGGACGAGCAGGGAGAAGGGGGCTATACCGAGTTCACCGTGGTCGACCAGGCCGTCAGCGCGGCAGCCTCCGAGCCCAAGACCGCGCACGCGCGCGGGCTGGTAAACGCCGTGCTGCGCCGTTTCCTGCGTGAACGCAAGGCACTGCTGGCCGAGGTGCGCCAGGACGACGAAGCACGCTGGAACTTGCCCGCATGGTGGCTGGATGCGCTGCGCAAGGCGTACCCGGACCAGTGGACCGCGCTGGCCGAGAGTGCCAATGTGCGCCCGCCCATGACCCTGCGCGTCAATACGGCGCGGGTCTCGGTGCCTGACTACCTCAAGCGCGTGCTCAATGCCGGCATGGCGGGCGTGGCCATCGGCCCGCAGGCCGTGCGGCTGGTGCGCGCGTTTCCCGTGTCGCAGATCCCCGGGTTTGCCGAGGGCGATGTCTCGGTGCAAGACGCCGGCGCGCAACTGGCCGCTCCGCTGCTGGACCTGGCCGACGGCCAGCGCGTACTCGATGCGTGCGCCGCGCCCGGCGGCAAGACCGGCCACATCCTTGAACTCGCCAACGTGGAAGTCACCGCGCTGGAGAGCGATGCGCAGCGCGCCACCCGCATCGACGAGAACCTTGCGCGCCTGGGCCAGCAAGCCACCGTGGTGGTAGGCGACGCAAGCCGCCCGCAGGACTGGTGGGACAACCGCCAGTACGACCGCATCCTGGCTGACGTGCCGTGCTCCGCCTCGGGCATCGTGCGCCGCCACCCGGACATCCGCTGGCTGCGCCGCGAGGTGGATATCCCCCGGCTGGTCACCGAGCAGCGGCGCATCGTGTCGCAGCTCTGGAATCTGCTCAAGCCGGGCGGCATCCTGGTCTATGTCACCTGTTCAATTTTCCCAACGGAGAACGAAGAGCAGGCGCGCTGGTTTGGTGCACAGCTACCAGATGCGATACGATTGCAAGCGCCCGGCCAGATGCTGCCGGGTAGCAAGGATCAGTTGGCCGGTGGCGGAAATGGCAGCCAGGAAGGCCTGCCCACCGATCACGATGGCTTCTTCTACGCCCGTTTCCAGAAACGACCCTGACCGATCCCAATCGATCCCAATGCCGAACCCGCTTCGCTTGTTCGTCCTTCGCGTCCCAGACGACAGTGCGTGCGTGCCCCTTGCTGCAGCTCGGGCAGCTGCTTCAGTAGCCGGCGCCGGCCCGATATGCAGCGTGCGCGCGCGGCTGGCGTCGTGGTGGCTCGCAGCGACGATCGTGCTCGGTATCCTGATGACGCTGGTCGCGCTGCCGGGCACGGCCCGCGCCGACGGCATTGAAGTCAACGAGGCCCGCATCGAGTACCAGGACGGAGGCTTCGACCTGGCCGCGAGTTTCGATTTCGATCTGCCGCCGCCGCTTGAAGACGCGCTCAACAAAGGCATCTCGCTGTATTTCGTCGTCGATTTCCAGCTCACCCGCCCACGCTGGTACTGGTTCGATGAAAAACCCGTCAATGCCAGCCGCAGCGTGCGGCTGTCCTACCATCCGCTCACGCGCCAGTACCGTGTGTCGACCGGCGGCCTGCAATTGCCGTTCATGCGCCTGAAGGGCGCGCTGCAGTTCATCCAGCGCGTGCGGGGCTGGCGCGTGTTCGAGCGCAGCATGGTCAAGCCGGGCGAGACCTACCAGGCCGAGGCGCGCATGCGCCTGGACCTGACGCAACTGCCCAAGCCATTCCAGATCAACGCCGTCAACACCCGCGAGTGGAACCTGGCATCGGAATGGCGGCGCTTCAACTTCACCGTGCCGAGCGAATTCCCGCCGCCGCCCGCGCCAGCGCCACCGCCGCAACTGGTGCCTGTGCCGGCGCCGGCGTCTGCCGCGTCCGCCGCGGTGGCCGGCGAAACGCGTGCGGTGCCGTTCGCGCAGACCGTATCGACCGTGCTCTCTCCCACCACCCTGGTGCAGCCGGCCGCGGGCCAGCCATGAGCGTGCCCCCCAGCCTGTGGGACAGCCGGTTCCGGCGCGTGCTTTACCGCGTCGTGGCGGGCATCATCGTGTTCCTGGCGCTGGTGCTGGTAGCACTGCTCGCCGGCGCCTCGGCCAATACCGAATTCTTCGATCGGTACTTCACGCTGCTGTTMAAGATCAACCTGGTGATCGGCATCCTGCTGGTGCTGATCATCGGCGCGCTGGCGCTGACCCTGTGGCTGCGCTACCGCCGCGGCAAGTTCGGCACGCGGCTGATGACCAAGCTCGCCGTGTTCTTCGGCGTGGTGGGCGTGCTGCCCGGCGTGCTGATCTACCTGGTGTCGCTGCAGTTCGTCTCGCGCAGCATCGAGTCCTGGTTCGACGTTCGCGTCGAGACCGCGCTCGAGGCCGGCCTCAACCTTGGCCGCTCCACCATCGACAGCTCGCTGTCGGACCTGCAAGGCAAGGCGCGGCTAATGGCCGACCAGCTCACCAGCTCGCCCAATGTCGCCACCTCGCTGCAGCTCAACCGGCTGCGCGAGCAATACGGCGTGCAGGAAGCCGCCATCTTTACCGGCAGCGGCCGCGTGATCGCCACGGCGTCGAGCAACTATGCGTCGCTGGTGCCGGACCTGCCCTCTGGCGTGCTGGCCGAGCAGGCGCGGCTGGCCGGCGGCTATGCCGCGGTGGAAGGGGGCACCGATTCATCCGTCGATAGCCATCACCAGCCCGAGCGTACCGATGGCTCCCACCTGTACCGGCTGCGCGTCATCGTGCCGCTGGGCCCCGCGCCCACCGCGCAAACCGACGCACCCCCAACCGCGGATAGCGCCAGCCGGCCCGCGGGCAAGCCGGGCCTCAATGGTGCCGGCCGCTGGGCCGGATCGGGGCTGTCTGTCGAGCGCCGCCCCGAGGACGCCGCATCGTCCGGCTTTGGGCTGGTGGGCGACACCGTGCGCGAGGAGCGCTACCTGCAGGTCGTGCATCCGGTGCCGGCAGCGTTGGCGCGCAATGCCGACGAAGTCCAGCGCGCCTACCAGGAGTACCAGGAAAAGGCGCTCGGCCGCACCGGCCTGCGCAAGATGTATATCGGCACGCTGACGCTCACGCTGTTCCTCGCGGTGTTCATTGCCGTGATGCTGGCGCTGCTGCTCGGCGGGCAGCTGGCGCGGCCGCTGCTGATGTTGCTGCAAGGGACCAAGGAAGTGGCCGAGGGTGACCTCTCGCCCAAACGCGAGCTCAAGAGCCGCGACGAGCTCGGCATGCTGACCCAGCAGTTCAACATGATGACGCGCCAGCTGTCGGAAGCGCGCATCGCGGTGGAGCAGAACCGCAGCGCGCTCGAGAAATCGACGGCGTATCTCGAGAGCGTGCTGCAGAACCTCACCGCCGGCGTGTTCGTGTTCGATCGCCGCTTTGTGCTGATCACCGCCAATCCCGGGGCCGAGCGCATCTTCCGCCAGCCGTTTTCCGGCGCGCTGGGCCAGCCCATCGACAGCATCCCGGCCCTCGGCGAGTTCGGCGACATCGTGCGGCAGGCCTTCTCCGAGCAGAGCACCAGTGAAATGCTGGGCGGCGCGCAGCACTGGCAAAAGCAGATCGAGCTGCCGCAGAGCGACGAGGAACAAGCGCTCACACTGCTGGTGCGCGGCGCGCGCCTGCCGGGCGGGCACGGCGACGAGCGCGACGAACCTGGCTACGTGGTGGTGTTCGACGACATTTCCGATGTGATTTCCGCTCAACGCTCGGTGGCGTGGGGCGAAGTGGCACGGCGCCTCGCGCATGAGATCAAGAATCCGCTGACCCCGATCCAGCTCTCGGCTGAGCGCCTGCAGATGAAGCTCTCGCCCAAACTGGAGGGCGCCGACGTCGACGTGCTCAAGCGCGGCGCCACCACCATCGTCAACCAGGTGCAGGCCATGAAGCGCATGGTCGACGACTTCCGTGACTACGCCCGCACGCCGCCTGCGCTGTTGCAGTCACTGCAGCTCAACGGCCTGGTTGCCGAAGTGCTGCATCTCTACGGCATCGACGACACCGGCGCGCACGAGCATGCCGTGATCCATCCGGCGCTGGCCGCCTGCCTGCCCGAAATCAAGGGCGATCCGACCCAGCTGCGCCAGGTGATTCACAACCTGCTGCAAAACGCGCAGGATGCGGTGGCGGACAACCTCGGCGCGGCTAGGGCGGCGCCCCATATCGCTCTGCACACCGAGACTGTAGAATACAAAGATTCTGCCGGCGAAGACCGGCAGGCCGTCAAGCTCACCATTGCGGATAACGGTCCCGGTTTCGCTCCGCGTATCCTTAGTCGCGCGTTCGAGCCGTATGTGACCACCAAGGCCAAAGGAACAGGCCTGGGTCTTGCGATGGTGAAGAAGATCATTGACGAACACGGCGCACGCATCGAGTTGCGCAATCGCATGGAGGGCTCCGACATCATCGGGGCGCAGATCTCCATCCTGTTCGTTAAACTGGCATAGTCAATGTGCGGCCCCGAACCCGGCAAGCCGCGGTGGGGTCAAGAGGGGAAGTATGGCAACCATCCTCGTAGTCGACGACGAAATGGGTATCCGGGAGTTGCTCTCGGAAATCCTCAGCGACGAAGGCCATGTGGTCGAAGTGGCAGAAAACGCGCAGAAAGCGCGCGAGTACCGTGCCGGCAATACGCCAGACCTGGTGCTGCTTGACATCTGGATGCCCGATACCGACGGCGTCACGCTGCTCAAGGAGTGGTCGGCCCAAGGCTTGCTCTCCATGCCCGTCATCATGATGTCGGGACACGCAACCATCGATACCGCGGTGGAGGCAACCAAGATTGGCGCGCTCAATTTCCTCGAGAAGCCAATTGCCTTGCAAAAGCTGCTCTCGGCAGTCGAGCAGGGCCTGGCGCGTGGCATCGAGCGTCCGCGCTCGGGCGTGGCCGCAGCCGCGGCACTCGCCGCGAACGGCAATGGCGAGGGCACGGCGGCGATTGCCGCGGAAAGCGCCGCCGAGGCCGCCAATGGCAGCCCGCAACGCTTGCCCGAAGCCGAGATGCATTTCTCTTTCGACATGCCGCTGCGCGAAGCACGCGACCTGTTCGAGCGCGCTTACTTCGAATACCACTTGCTGCGCGAGCACGGCAGCATGACCCGCGTCGCCGAGAAAACCGGCCTCGAGCGCACCCACTTGTACCGCAAGCTCAAGCAGCTTGGCGTGGAACTCGGCCGCAACAAGCCGGAACCTGCGGAACAATGATGCGGTGATGCACGCAGCGCTTGACCGGGTCGAAAAGCGCTGTTATAGTTTCGCTTCTTTGGCCCGGTAGCTCAGTCGGTAGAGCAGRGGATTGAAAATCCTTGTGTCGGCGGTTCGATTCCGTCCCAGGCCACCAGCATTACGAAAAAGCCCAAGATCTGAAAAGGTCTTGGGCTTTTTTCATTGTGACCACATCCCATTGTGGCCATCGTTTCATCGCTGCCTTGCAGGGCCTTCTTCCGGCGCGTCTGAAAGGCCCAGCCCTGAGCGCTAGACCCTACCCCCTCATCCCACGCATTTAGCCGCTTGGAACACGGCCTGGACGCGTCTATCACCTCCGTTGCGGCGGCCTCGCCCCACGCGCGCAAACCCTTGCAATATCACCTGTCGCCGCCTAATGTTCAGGCACGAATTCGTCTGTCCAGTGCCATCGCGCCCGCGATTATCGGCATTGCGCCAATTACCCCCAAAATCCGCTTTTCGCATTGGGTCCTGACCTCCGATTTTCGCGATGTCATGTCACCATCCATGCCATCCCGATCGCGATTCAGCAAAGCACRCCAAGCATTCGATACCACCGGTTCATTCAAAACTACCCAAGCATGCATTGACGCTGCAAGGCGAAAGACGAAACACTGCGCGCTCCCGCCCATCACTGCAAACCCGATGCACGCGCCTTCCCCCGATACCATGGCMGCCCCGGTCCACGCTGCCGAACCGCACAGCGCAAGCGTACCTGCGGCTGCGAGCACGCTCTGTCAGCGCCTGGTCGCGGAAGGACTCGGCACGGCGCTGCTGGTGGCGGTGGTGGTGGGTTCGGGCATTCGCGCGCAGCAGCTGGCCGGCGGCAATGTCGCGCTGGCCTTGCTGGCGAACTCGCTGGCCACGGGCGGCGGGCTGATTGCATTGTTGCTCGCGCTGGGACCGGTCTCGGGTGGGCACTTCAACCCCGTCGTCACGCTCTCGGCGATGGTGCGCGGCGCGCTGCCGGCGCGCGATGCCTGGCGCTACGGCCTGGTGCAGATGGGCGGCGCCATCGCAGGGGTCGCCTGCGCGCATGCGATGTTTGGCGAGCCGATGCTGGCCTGGTCGGCGCAAAGCCGTACCGGGCCATCGATGTGGTGGAGCGAGTTTGTTGCCACCTTTGGCCTCATCGGCATAGCAATCGGCACCGGGCGCAGCCGGCCCGGGCTGGTGCCGTTCGCGGTGGCGGGCTATATCACCGCGGGGTACTGGTTCACGGCATCGACGTCATTCGCCAACCCGGCGCTGACCCTTGCGTGCGCGCTGACGGCAACCTTCACCGGCATTCGCGCCATCGATGTGCCGGGCTTCGTGCTGGCGCAGCTAGCGGGCGGGCTGAGCGCCACGCTGGTCTTCCACTGGCTGCTGCGAGCACCGGCGGTGCTGCCGGGCCGCGCGCCGCTCACGCGCAAGGCGCCATGGCGACGAGCAGCCGCAGCCGCTATTGCGCCTACCAGCGGCGATTGAGCTGCACGCCGAAGATTGAGCCCGAGGTCTGCGAAGCCCAGGTATCGGTGGGTGAGGAAAAGGCGATGCCGTCCACGTCGTTGGCCCTGCTGTAGGTGTAGAAGGCGCGCAGGTTGGCATTGCCGGCCGCCTTGCCGAGCGTGAAGGTAGGCGCCACGGTCACCGCCGTGCGCTGTCCACTGGCGCCGAAGCCCGAAGAGATCTGGTCGTGCGCCACTTCGAAGGTCAGCTTGAACTGGTCGCTGGCGATATAGGCGGGGCGCACACGCGTGGCCATCCATTGCAGCGTGCCCACCGGCGAGCGGTCGAACTGCATGCTGGACTCGACCGAGCCCGCCAGGCCCAGCCCCGAGCGTTGCTTCCACTCCATCGATTCGGCCACGCGTACCCGCGACAAGGCGGGCCCCATGCCGGTGTAGCCGGTCAACGCGTTACGGCTGCCCTCGCCAAACTGCATGCCGAAGCGGTTGGTGCCGGCGAGCACGCCTTGCTGCTCATGCATGGCCGACACCCACCACGCACTGCCGGTCTGCTGGATCAGCGGCTGCGCTTCCACCCGCGTATAGCCCAGTTGCACCGAGCCTTTCTCATTGGTGGCGATGGGCGCGGTACGCAGCGAGTGATAGCTCGGCAGGTTGGCGCCATTCAGGTCATTGCGCGCGGTGTACTGGTAGTTGAGCGCGATGTCGCCAAAGCGGGCGTTATCCACGCCGAAACGCATCGCCGGCGACGTAGGCGGCAGCAGCCCCGACGACATCAGGAACGATGAGCTCTCGCGCCGGCCGGCCCACATCGTGGCGCCGTCCAGCACCGACAGCCCGCTGACCGAGGTATAGATCTGCGGCAGCAGGGCATAGGGATCGACTGCGGCCGGGCGGCCATTGATCGAAGTGGCATCGGTCCCCTTGGCCTGCGCCACCAGTTGCACCTGCGCACCGCCGTCGAGCGAGAACAGGGACTCCTTGACCTTGACCTCGCCGGTGCTGCGGCACGCGAGGCCGCCGCCGATGCCGGTGGACAAGGTGCCGCCGCCAGCGCAGGCACGGGTGGCGGTGGTGCGATCGTCATACGCGGCGCGCCCGCTGTAGCTGAGGCGCCAGACCTGGTTGCCGGCAGGATCATCGGCGGGCAGCTGGGACACCAGCGCATAGCTTTCGTCGGCGCTGGCCGGCGTGTCGGCGACTTCGCCCTCGGCGGGCGTGGCGACCTTCGGCACGGCCTCCGCCACGAACTCGCCAAGGCGCTTGGGAAAGAGCACGACGGGCGGGGGAGGCGCGACAACCGGCTCCGGGGGCAAGGGTGGATCGGGCGGGCCGGCGAGCTCGTTACCGTTGTCATCCAGGCCGGCATTGGCCCAGGTAGCAGGCGGGGGCGGCTCTGGCAGGGCGGGGGTAGGGGCGGGCGAAGCACCATCCGCAGCGGCGACTTTGGGCGCTTCCTGCGCGACAGCCGCAGCCGGAGTGTCGCCGGATGCCGGTGCCGCAGCCGCTTGTTCGTCCGCAATCAACGCTGCCAGCGGGTCGGCGCCAGGCGGGGGAGCCGGACGCTGCGGCATCGTGGGCGTGGCTGGCACATCGGCTGCCGCCAGGTCAGGCCCGGTCTGCGCGCACGCGTTCAGTCCCCAGGCGGCCAGCACGGCAACGGCGAGGCAACGCGAGCGGAGCGCCGGCAGGCGGCCGGAAGCGGGCGAAACGGCAAACAACATAGGGCGGGACCAGTAAGGCGTGATTTTTTAACAGTCGACCGATTGGACCGCAAGCGGGGTTACAAAATCCGCGGCGAGGCGTCCTTCTCACCATATGGAATACATCGCTTGCGCCATCTGGCACGCGACGGTGCGGCCATGCCAATGGGAGCGGAGCGGGATGACAGGACGATGTACAGCAGCCGCTGAATCTGCACTTTCCTAGCGAAAACCCGCACTTGCACGGCCCCCCGTGGCGAAAGGGCCACCGCTATAATCATCTGGCCTGTCCGACGGGTACGGACCGGCCCCCGAGCCTGTTACGAAGGCATGCCAGGATACGCCACATTCCTGGCGTGTCTCCGTAACAGGCTCATTGTTGCGCGGTGGCTTTACCCCGGCTGCTTGCGCGTCTCGGTGCAGAGCGGAATGCCCGCGCATGACGCGGGCGTGCCCCCCCCTGCTGCCGCACTAAAAATCTATAAAAGAGGAGAAGTCATGGAACGTCGTTCCTTTCTGTTGAAGGCATCGGCCGTGGCCGCCACGGGTGCGCTGGCCGCGTGCGGCAAGGAAGAAAAGGCCGCCGCGCCGGCCGCCGCCGGTGCCAGCGCACCGGCCGTGATCGGCAGCAATCCGGCCGTGGAATGGCGCCTGGCTTCGAGCTTCCCCAAGTCGCTTGACACCATCTACGGTGGCGCCGAGCTGCTGTCGCAACGGGTCAAGGAACTGACCGACGGCAAATTCAACATCAAGGTCTTCGCCGCCGGCGAACTCGTGCCGGGCCTGCAGGTGCTGGACGCCGTGCAGAACAATACCGTCCAGATCGGCCACACCGCCGGCTACTACTACTTCGGCAAGAACCCGACGTTGTGCTTCGACACCACCGTCCCGTTCGGCCTGACCTCGCGCCAGCAAAACGCCTGGATGATGCAGGGCAACGGCATGAAGCYGATGCGCGAATTCTTCAAGGAATACAACGTCGTCAACTTCCTGGGCGGCAATACCAACGCGCAGATGGGCKGCTGGTTCCGCAAGGAGATCAAGACGGTCGCCGACCTGCAGGGCCTGAAGTACCGGATCGCCGGTTTTGCCGGCGTGGTGCTGTCGCGCCTGGGCGTGGTGCCGCAGCAGATCGCTGGCGGCGACATCTATCCCGCACTGGAAAAGGGCACCATCGACGCGGCGGAATGGGTTGGCCCGTACGATGACGAGAAGCTCGGCTTCTACAAGGTCGCCCCGTACTACTACTACCCGGGCTGGTGGGAAGGCAGCGCGCAGCTGTCCTTCTACTCGTCGGCAACCGAATACGAGAAGCTGCCCGCGCTGTACAAGCGCGCGCTGGAAACGGCCACGATCGAAGTCCACACCAACATGATGGCCAAGTACGACGCGGTCAATCCGCAAGCGCTGGCCCGCCTGTTGGAAAACGGCGTGAAGCTGCGTCCGTTCTCCAAGGAAATCATGGAAGCCTGCTTCAAGGCCACCCAGGACGCCTACGCCGAGGAAACCGCCAAGAACCCGTCGTTCAAGAAGATCTACGACGACTGGCGCGTATTCCGCAACAACGAAGCAGCGTGGTTCAACGTGGCCGAGCAGGCATTTTCGCAGTTCAGCTTCGCGCGCAAGCTGTAAGCGCGCTGCCGCCATCCATGCGATGGTGGTGCAAGCCAACCATAAGCCCGTGCTCAGCACGGGCTTTTTTACGCCGGTAGAATCCCCCGATTCCTTGGGACTCTTCATGCAAACTGGCATCATCTACGCGCTGCTCGCCTACATCATCTGGGGCTTGCTGCCGCTCTATATCAAATCCCTCCATGGCATCGCGCCTATGGAGATCCTGCTGCACCGCATGGTGTGGTCGCTGGTGTTCCTCGGGCTGGTGCTGACCTGGCGGCGCCACTGGGGCTGGCTGCGCGGCGTCTGGACCAATCCGCGCCTGCTGGCCGGCTTCGTCGCCAGTGCGCTGCTGCTGAGCGGCAACTGGTTTCTCTACATCTGGTCGGTATCGAACGGCCGGGTGGTCGACGCCAGCCTGGGCTACTTCATCAACCCGCTGTTCAATGTGCTGCTGGGCGTGCTGTTCCTGCACGAGCGGCTGCGTCCCGGCCAGTGGGCCTCCATTGCGCTGGCTGCGGCAGGCGTGGTCTGGCTGACCGTAGCCGCGGGCCAGTTACCATGGATTGCGCTGGCGCTGGCCGCGACCTTTGGCGGCTACGGGCTGCTGCGCAAGACGGCCACGCTGGGCGCGCTGGAAGGCCTCTCGCTGGAGACCATGCTGCTGTTCCCGCTGGCGGCAAGCGCTCTGGCGTACTTGTTCGCGACGGGCCAGGCCGACATCACCGAGGTGGGCGGCGGGGTGCAGTTGCTGGCGCTGCTTGCCGGGCCAGTCACCGCCGTCCCCTTGCTGCTGTTCGCGGCCGGCGCGCGGCGTATCCCGCTGTCCTTGCTGGGGCTGCTGCAGTACACCGGCCCGACGCTGCAGCTGCTGCTCGGCGTATGGCTCTGGAACGAGCCGTTCCCGGCCAGCAAGCAGATCGGCTTCGCGATGATCTGGATATCGCTGGTTGTTTATGCGGTCGAGGGGATATGGGCGGGGCGCCAGCGCGCGAAGCTGGCGACGCAAGGGTGAAAAAGGGGCCTCATAGAGGCCTCTTTATATTTGCACCAACTATGAATCTTACTTGGCGCCAATATAAAACATTCATCACATGGATATCTTGCGTGCCTTCGAGGCAGTTCACTCAGCGAGCAGTGAGCCAAGTCTTGGCAATCCAGCTCAAAATAATTCTTACCATTTATTAAACTAAACAAAAATAAGTCTTCTTGATTGGTAGCAAGAATACAAATCCCCGTTACCCGGACACACCTGGTCAGTAAAGCCCACGCACTTGCGCATGCAGCCGTACCAGCCCCAGCAGCGCATCGATATTGGGGGTCGCGATCCCGACGTGCTCGCCGATTTCCCGCACCGATGCCACCAGCGCATCGATCTCCACCGGCCGCCCGGCCTCCGCATCCTGCAGCATCGAAGTCTTGAAGGCGCCCAGCTTGCGCGTGACCTGGCTGCGCTCCTCGCCGCTCTGCGCAATCGGGCAACCGATGACCGCGCCGATCTCGCCAGCTTCTTCCATCACCGCCAGGCAGAAACGATTGACCAGCGGATCGTCGAGGATGCGGTCACAGGTGGCGCCGGTCAGCACGGAGACCGGATTCATCGTCATATTGCCCCACAGCTTGAACCAGATGTCCTGCTGGATCGCGGCGCTGCGCTCGACCTCCAGGCTACCGCTGGCGAGCAGGCTGGCCACGGCCTCGAGCTTGCCGGCTGCCATGCCGGTAGCGCCACCCGCGGCGCCCAGGATCAAGCGCGCGCCAAAGCCGTGGCGCACAGTGGCCGGGGCCGGCGTGGAGGCGGTCAGGTGCACCACGCAGCCGATCACCTGCGCGGCCGGGATGGCGCGCGCAATGGCACCTTGCGGATCCACGGTGCGCAGCGACAACCCGGCATGCGGGCCGGGCCGCTCGAAGAACCACCACGGCACGCCGTTCATCGCTGTCACCACCACCGTATCAGGGCCGATCAGCGGCCCGATGGTCTGCGCCAGCTGTGGCAACGCCGGGGCTTTCACCGCCAGGATCACCACATCTTGCGTACCTAGCGCTGCGGGATCGCCTTGCCCATTGACCGGAAACGTCTCGGTGCGCTCGCCCTCGATCAGGGTCAGGCCTTGCGAGCGCAGCGCCTCCAGCGTCTGGCCGCGCGCCAGTATGTTCAGCGCCTGGCCGGAACGGGCAAGCCGCGCGCCGATAAAGCCGCCGACGGCGCCTGCGCCGACGATGCATAGGGATGTCATGACTGCCTTGTTCCTGTACGTTTATTCCCGCGACGAATCAATGATTACTAATCACGATACGATTCATCGATGTGGTTAATTTCCCGCGTCAGTGCTGCGAACACATCTTCGCCCGCGCCAAACTTGGGATTGAACTGCAGCGAGTCGCGCGTGCACTTGCGCTGAATCTCCTCGGGCACCGGCAGCGCCGCCCCCATGGCCAGCGTGGCCAGCTGGATCTCGCAGGCGCGGTTGAGCAGCCAGAGCGTGGAAAAGGTACGCGCAATGCTGTCGCCCCAGGCCAGCAGGCCATGATTGCGCAGGATCACGGCAGGCTTGTCGCCGATATTGCGCACCAGGCGCGGCCCTTCGTCGTCGTGCACGGTGATGCCCTCAAACGGATGGTAGGCCACCTTGCCGAACAATTGCGCTGCGTAAAAGTTGCTCATCGACAGGCCCTGCGCCGAACAGGCGACCGCCATGCCCGCCGTGGTATGCGTATGCATGACGCAGTGCGCGCCCGGGATCCCGGCGTGGATGGCCGCATGCACAGTGAAGCCGGCCGGGTTGACCGGCCAGCGGCTCTCGCCGATGACCTGCCCCGCCAGATCGATCTTCACCAGGTTGGAAGCGGTCACTTCCGCATAGCGCAGGCCGAAGGGATTGATCAGGAAATGGGGATGGCTGCCACCGCCGCCAGCCTCCGGCGGCAGGCGCAAGGTGATGTGGTTGTAGATCAGCTCGGTCCAGCCCAGCCGGTCGAAGATGCGGTAGCAGGCGGCTAGCTTGACGCGCGCCTCCCATTCCGCCGGATGACAGTTGGCTACAGCCATGCAGGTCTCCTCTCGCGTTGCTCGCGGCGTCGGTGCGCGCGCTTTCGGAATGCGGTTCAGGTGGGGTCGGGCCAGGATGCCAGCGCGGGAAAAACCATGCCGCTGCCCGATTAATTACCATGTTAATGATTTTGCAGGACTGGTCAAGCCGGGGCTACCCGCGTGCGCCAGCCTGAGGGCAGGCCATCCAGCAACGCCTCAGGCTCAAGGCAGCGTGTTACGCATGATCAGCAGCCACGGCATGTGCGAGTTGGTGACGTTGTCGATCATGCCGGAGTCACCGAGCTCGATCAGCTCCATCGACACCGATTGCTGGACATTRCCGCCGATGGCCTTGACCAGGCGTGCCGCCGGGTCGACCTCGACCACGATGTCGCAGTGCATGGGCGTGGTGCCAAAGCCGATCTCGGCCGCGCTGTCGAGGTACTTGTCGCGCCCGCGCGCGGCGCAGACCACATCGCCCGGGCGGGGCATGGCGGGCAACGGCTCGATGCGGAAYGCCGGCGCGGGCAAAATGCCGTCGCGCGCGTCCACCACGTACATCGAGTGCGAATCGCCGGTCAGGAACTGGCGGTCGTCCAGGCCGGCCTTGCGCATCACCCAGGAAATAAACACCGCGGACCAGGCCCAGTTTCCCTGGGTGATCTGGCGGCAGGTGACAGCCTTGCCCACGATGGCCCAATAGCGCTGGGCGAGTTTGCAGCCCTGGGGCGTGGCCTCCATGCCGGTGCCATCGKGAAAGTGCAGGCAGGCGGACTCGCTGCTTTCTTCTTCCTCGCGATCGGCGGATCGGTCCGCGGCATCCACTCCCTCCTCATTGGCCCCCGCCACCGGCATGCCGGGCAATACCGGCGCGGGCAGCGGGCTATCGGCTACGCACGCGGTGTCGTCGCGGCCCAGGCGCACGGTCTGGCCACCCCAGCGCTGCCATTCCTGCCAGGCGATCTCGACGATGCGCTGGCGCTGCGTGGCGCCGGGCGTTGTCACGGCTCTTTCCGTATCGGGGAGGGGGGTCGCCTGAGGCCGGGCGGGCGGAGAAGGCGTGGTGCAACMGGAGACCAGCGCGAGCGTCATCAGCAGGCTCAGGCCAAGCCCTCGTGCCTGTGGAAAATTTTGTGGGAAACGTTGTGAATAAAGCTGTGGAAATCTGCCGCGCGGCGAACGAAGGTGCATGAGAGGCCTACTGAGCAGGACGCCCTAGACCCTTGTATTTACAGAGGGAAGGCGCCGACAGGGCACTATCTTACCGGGCTGGCGGAGGATGCGGCGTATACCGCGAAGCGGCAGGATAACCGCGGGTCGAACACTGTGGATAACGCGCCCCGCCTGGCGCTCACCCATGCCATCAGGCAACTGGTGGCGGCACGGCGGGGTTGATCCAACTGGGCTGGCACGAGACCGCCCGCGGGACTCACTGGTTCACTGCGTCCTTGAACTTCTGGCCAGCCTTGAACTTGACGGTCTTGGCGGCTTCGACCTTGATTTCTTCGCCGGTGCGCGGGTTGCGCGCCATGCGTTCGCCGCGCTCGCCCTGGCTGAAGGTGCCAAAGCCGATCAGGCTCAGGGTGTCGCCCTTGGCCACGGCTTCCATGATGGCGCCAAGCGTCACGTTCAGCGCTTGTTCTGCCTTGGCTTTGGTCAGGCCGTCCACGCCGGCCGCGATGGCGTCGATCAGTTCGGTTTTCGTCATGCTTCACTCCGTGTCGAGTTGATAAAACAAGGACGCCTGGCTGGGCCGGCGCACTGCGCACCGGCGCCGGCAAAGGCGCCGCGGGCCACATCATACCGTGTCGGGCCACGCCAACCGGGAACAGATTGTTACAGCGCACCCCGCTCCAGGCCGCGCTGGCTGGGGCTTTGTGGGGATTCGGGGAGATAAGCAGGGCCTTCGGCAGCGTCAGGATGGGCCTCAGGCGAGTTAACGCACCCAGGTGTCCCAGAGGGCATCCACGCTTGAAAAACGGCTCTAATCGCCCCGCAGGCCCTCTCAGGGGCATTGCATCGCAGAAGCGCAGCCCGGTGCGCGGAGGGCGAAATCCCTCTGATGCCCGGGCCTTGGGCGCGTGCCAACGGCTGTTGGCCGGCGCGCAGCGGCTATCCCTGCCCGTAAAGGGGCCTGACAGGCGCTGTGGGAGATTCTTTCGCTGGTGCCGAGCTGCGGGGACTGCGTACCCATTGCAGCGTAGCAGCGAGGCTCAAGGGGCCGCCAGGGAGGGGCATGCACTATTGTGCATGACGCTCGATTGACAAGGCGCAGCCGGAATCCAGGGCTATTCGCCTCATGCATGCGCTGGCCAACGCGGCAAACGATKCGCGTTTACGCGCCTGGCGGGGCCGACGTATGCCGCTGCCAGACAGCCCTTGTCGCGTATACGTCCGCGTCCAGCCTACGGACGTATACGCAATCCTTCTCATCAAAAAACCATGGATACACGGCAGTAAACCGTGCCGTGGCCAGCGGATTCCTTCTGCTCAAAAAAGAAGCCACGCCTGAAGCGGCTTTTCAGCCATTTATTTTTGCCGGGTTCTTTTTGCTCACCGGTAGCCGGACGTAGTCCTTTCTGTTTACTTCTTTCTTTAATGTATACAGATAGTAGTAGTAGGTAAACGGCAGCCTTTTCTGTGGATAACTCTGTAAACGCTTTTTAAATCAGTGCGTTGCAAGAAGCAGAAGTGGTGGGACCCGGTGTTGGCGGACGTGGATGACTTAGCCATTTGGCGGAGGGGGTCGGGTGAAACCCTCCGACTTATGCCTGATGCATCCCCATGCCAACCCCAGGCAGCCCACATGAATTGCATGTCTTTATCCCCAGATTTTTGCCGGGTTATCCACAGGCGATCAACGCGGTCGCGGTCGTATACGTAAACACCGAAGCGCTGATTAAGGCTGTTCTTGATGGTGGGCCTCCCCCGTAAACCAGTGCGTCGTATACCTGGCTTGACGTGTGCAGGTTCAGGCGGGTTGCCCTGGGTTGCCCCACGTTGTCCGTATACGCGGCTATTTGCCGGCAAGGGGATGCCGCGGCCAATATGGGCAGGTATCATCGCCATCGCGCCCGGGGCGGCGCGCAGCCACGCGGGGTGGCAGGCAGGCGGATCTATACGGGATGGCACATGGCGGAACAGGCAAAGCAAGAGGAATTGAAGCAGGAAGGGACTGACGCGAAAGACGCCAAGCGCGTCAAGAGCCCGAAGGAAGGCAAGCGCAAGACCGCGTCCGACCGCGTCGAAGTGCGCCGCTCGGGCGTGCATGGCAAGGGCGTTTATGCGAACGCGCTGATTGCCGAGGGCGAGCGCATCATCGAATACAAGGGCGAGCACATTTCTTGGAAGGAGGCGCTCAAGCGCCATCCGCACGATCCGGCGGATCCCAACCATACCTTCTACTTCAGCCTGGAAGACGGCGACGTGATCGACGCCAAGTTCGGCGGCAACCGCGCGCGCTGGATCAACCACGCCTGCCAGCCCAATTGCGAGGCGCGCGAGAAAAAGGGGCGGGTGTTCATCCACGCGCTGCGCGACATCGCAGGCGGCGAGGAACTGTTCTATGACTATGGGCTGGTGATCGACGCGCGCTACACCAAGAAGCTCAAGAAGGAGTTCGAGTGCCGTTGCGGCAGCCCGAAATGCCGCGGCACCATGCTGGCGCCGAAGGAAAAGAAGGCCAGCTAGAACACTGGAAAAGAGAAGGGCGAGCCGCGCCGCGGCTTGTCCCGCCTCAGACCGTCCCTGCGGCCTCGCACGGGATGCGGATCACAAAGCGCATGCCGCGCACCTCGGCCTCCTCCCCGGAGGCGGGCACATCCTCGATGCGGATGGTGCCGTGATGCAGGCCGATGATTTCATGCACGATCGCCAGACCCAGGCCCGCGCCGCCGGGCGGTTGCGCCGGCGCATTGGGCCCCGGCGTATGGTCGCCGCGGAAGAAGCGCTTGAAGACTTCCTCGCGGCGCGCCAGCGCGATGCCAGGCCCGTTGTCTTCCACCATCACCACCGCCATGCCGCGATGGCCGAGCGCCTCGCCGCCGGCGCGCACGGTGATGCGCCCGCCAGGCGGCACATATTTCACGGCATTGTCGATCAGGTTGCTGAGCGCTTCGCGCATCAGCAGGCGGTTGCCGCGCACCGTGGAGGGTGCCGCGCCGGTAAAGGTGGGGCCGGGCAAGGTCTCGAAGCCCAGGTCGATCTGGCGGGCCAGCGCCTGCGGCACCCACTCGGCGCCAGTCTCGAAGGCCAGCGTGGCCAGGTCGAAATGCTCGATCGGGCCGAGCCGCTCCAGCGATAGACCAGGCTCGGCGCGGGCCAGCGAGAGTAGCTGGTTGGACAGGCGCACCGCGCGGTCGGCCGCCGATTGCAGCTCGCGCAGCGCGTGGTCCGTCACCGCGGGATCCGCCGACTGCACCGCGCGGTCGGCATGCAGCTTGACGGCGGTGAGCGGGGTGCGCAACTGGTGCGCGGCATCGGCGATGAACTTGCGCTGCGCGTCCAGCGCATCGCGCAGCCTGGCCAGCAGCGCGTTGAGCGCGCGGATCAGTGGCTCCACTTCCGCCGGTACTTGCGTTTCATCGAGCGGCGCCAGCGAGCGCGCCGTCTGGCGATTGAGCTTGTCGGTGAGGATCTGCAGCGGCACAAGCTCTTCCTTGAGCACATGCGAGAGGATCAGGCTGCCCACCACCAGCAGCAGGATCAGCGGCACGGAGACCGAAAGCAGGATCTCGTTGGCGGCGGTCTCGCGCCGGTCCAGCAGTTCGGCCACTTCCACCACGATGGGCCCGCGCGGGACGCGCCCGGCCTCGCTGGTGGCCAGTTCATCCGAGGCCGGGCTGGGCAGGTTGACCGGCAGCCGCACGGCGCGCACCTGGCGCCCGCTGAACCAGGCGTAGAAGAGCCGCGCATCGTGCAGCGAGGTTTGCCCGGTGCCGTAGCCCAGCCAGGTGTCCATGCCGCCGATCAGCCCGTCGGGGCCGTGGATGCGCCAGTAGATGCGGTCGGTGCCTTCGGCCTCGACCAGCGTCTGCGCAATCATCGGAATGTCTTGCTCCAGCCGGGGGCCGGCAATGCGGATCTGCTGGGCGATATTGTTGGCCACGCCATACAGGGCGCGGTCGAATACCTGCGTGGTGTAGTGCGCCGCCAGCCAGTAGGAGAGCGAGCCGCTGGTCAGCACCAGCGCGAACAGCGGCGTGGCCAGCGCGCGCAGCAAGTGCACGCGCAGGCTTTGCGTGGAGGCCGAGCGCGCGGATGGCGTCGCGGCGGCGGTTGCAGCTTTGCCGGACGCGCCGGCGGCGGCGTCGGTCAGGGCCTTGGGAGGCTGGGGAGGACGTGGGCGCAGCCACATGGCAGGCTTCTCCCTGGGCGCGGCGTCAGGTGCCGGCGCGGATCTGCAGCAGGTAGCCGAAGCCGCGCACGGTTACGATCTCCACGTCGCATTCTTCGAGCTTCTTGCGCACGCGGTGCACGTAGACCTCGATGGCGGTATCGCCGACCGTGTCTCCGCCTTCCCCCGCGGGATGCGCGAAAGTGGCGAGGTGGTCCTGCAGCTGCGCCTTGCTGACCACGCGGCCCTGGCGCTGCAGCAGCAACTCCAGCACGGCGAATTCGCGCGGCGAGAGCTCCAGCGGCTTGCCATCGATGAACATGCGGCGGTCGTTGCCCGACAGGCGTAGCCGGCCGAGCCGCACGTCGCGCTCGGGCGCGGCCTCGCCGTGCTGGCTGCGGCGCAGCAAGACGCGCACGCGCGCTTCCAGCTCGGGCAGGGCAAAGGGCTTGACCAGATAGTCGTCGGCGCCGGCGTTCAGGCCGGAGAGCTTGTCTTCGAGCTCGTCGCGCGCGGTCAGGATGATGACCGGCGTGGTGCGGTTGCGGGCGCGGTAGCGCGCCAGCAGGGTCATGCCGTCGATGCCGGGCAGGCCCAGGTCGAGGATCACCAGGTCGTGTTGTTCGCGCAGCAGGTGCTCGGTGGCGTAGACGCCATCGTGCACCACGCGCACCTGATGGCCGGCTTGGGCCAGGCCGGCTTCGACGCCACTGGCGATCTGACGGTCGTCCTCGATCAGAAGGATACGCATGGTGGCAGGCTGGGAGGCTGGAAAGGAATCGGGAGAGTAACGAAAGTTACAAACGGTCAGCCACCGATTGTACAGCGCACGACCACCAGCGAGCTTTCGGTCTGCCTACAGTCTCCAGCGGTCTCCAGCGTGTCCCGGCTTGCCGCATGCGTGCTCAGGCTTTCGCCAGCGAAGCCGCCGCGCGGTCCATGAAGGCGGCCAGGTCGGTGTCGCGTCGGGTCAGGCCGTTGGCGTCATGGGTGGACAGGGTGACGTCGACCCGGTTGTAGACGTTGAACCACTCCGGATGGTGGTCGGCCTTCTCCGCGGCCAGCGCCACGCGCGTCATGAAGGCGAAGGCGGCGTTGAAGTCGGCAAAGGTGAAGCGCTTGTGGATCGCGTCGCGGTCATCGACCGTGCTCCAGCCGGGCAGGCTGGCCAGCAGCGGCGCACGTTCTTCAAGCGTTAGGGGCACGACAGGCGCAGGGGACATGATGGGCTCGATGGTCGAAAAGGAAGTTGGCAAGGGTCAATGCCGGCCCGCCTGCTCGGCCTCCCGGCCCTTGCGATGTGCATCGAGGCGGGGGCGGAGCGGGCACGCCGTCATTGTTTCACAAAGGACGCGCGCGGGTAGCGCGTGTCAGACGTCGTCGCTGTCGGCCCAGCCTTCGCGCGAGCCGCGCTGGAGCACCAGGTCGGATTGCCCCACGTCGCCCGCGCCCAGCGTGGGCTGTGTGCGCAGTTCCTCATACAGCGGCGCAAAGTCGGGGCGGGTGGCGTCGAACAGCTGATCGAAGCTGTCGATCACGAAGTACGTCTTCTGGAAGGTGTCGATGCGGTAGCGCGTGCGCATGATGCGCCGCACATCGAAGCCGATGCGGTTGGGGCTGGCCGAGTCCAGGCTGTAGATCGACTCGCCCTGGCTCGACAGGATGCCCGCGCCRTAGATGCGCAGGCCTTCCGGCGTGCGGATCAKGCCGAACTCCACGGTGTACCAGTACAGCCGCGCCAGCATGTCGAGCGCGCCCAGCGAGGCGGCCTTGAGCCCACCCTTGCCGTAGGCCTCCATGTAGTTGGCAAAGACCGGGTTGATCAGCAGCGGCACATGGCCGAAGACGTCGTGGAAGCAGTCGGGCTCCTGCAGGTAATCGAGCTGCTCGGGCTTGCGCATCCACCAGCTGGCGGGAAAGCGGCGGTTGGCCAGGTGCTCGAAGAACACGGCATCCGGCACCAGGCCGGGCACCGCCACCACCTGCCAGCCGGTGGCGCGCATCAGGGTTTCGTTGAGCTGGTCGAAGCTGGGCACGCGGTCGCGCCCCATGCCCAGCGTGGACAGGCCTTGCAGGAACTCATCGCAGACGCGGCCGCGCAGCATCGAGGCCTGGCGGTCATAGAGCTTGGCCCACACCGCGTGGTCGGTGTCCGTATAGCGGTCCAGCGGCTGCGCGATGGTGAAATCGGGGCGCAATTCCTGGCCGGACAGCAGGCCGGCGTCGAATTGTTCCTTGAGCTTGTCGGTCAGGGTGCCGGAAAAGCTGGCCTGGGCGTCGCCAGCGTGGGTGGCGGTAGCCATTGCGTCCATGATGTTTTATCTCCTGCAGATTTACCGCACAGTTTAGCGAGGAGGTGACGCAAATGGCCCGCAAAAACGGCTTGGTTTCGTCAGGCGATGCGTCAAGTACGCAAAAATTTGGTATTGTCTGCGGGAAATGTGCGCGGGTGCGCTGCCAGTGACAACCGGCGCGCCGCCGGGCGGCGGCGGGGGTAGCATTCCTACCMGCAGGCCCAGTGCACAACAAGAAGCGATTCCGACTCGACCAACGCGTCTAACGCGACCGAAGCGACATGACCATGATCAATCTCGACCCATTCGACCTCGCGCTGCTGGCGGCGTTGCAGACCGACGGCCGGTCCACCCACCAGCAGCTCGCCGAGCGCATTCATCTTTCACCCAGCCAGATCGGGCGCCGGCTCGCGCGGCTGGAGGCCGACGGCGTGATCACCGGCTACCGCGTGGTGCTGTCGCCGCCATCGCTCGGGCTTGGCGTGCTGGTGTTCACCAGCGTCAAGCTGGCCCATCACGGCGACACCATTGTCGAGCGCTTCCGCGAGGACATCCTGCTGCTGGAAGAAGTGCAGGAGTGCTACTCCGTGGCGGGCGAGGCCGACTACCTGCTGCGCATCATGGTGCCCGACCTGCCGACGCTGGCCGAATTCACGATGAAGAAGCTCATGCGCGTGCCAGGCGTGGAGAGCGTGCGTTCCAACATCGTGCTGACCGCGCTCAAGCGCGACGGGCCGTTGCCACTGTCGCATTTGCGCTAGCCTGCGGATCGCTCGCAGCGCGCGCGGACTTGCGCTTGCCATCGGCGCATGTCACCCTCGCCGGGTGCCGTAATCGGGAGGGGCAGGATGACGCAGATCGTCGCGCGGATGGACAAGCGTGAGAGACGTGGGTACTGGTGGGCCGCCGCGGCCTGCCTGCAGGCAATGTTGGCGACGATGCCGGGTTCCGGCCAGGCCGCGCAGGTGGTCCGTTTCTCGCCGGAGGGCGAGGTCGCTCGCGTGCGGCAGGTGGCGATCCGCTTTGACGAAGCCATGGTGCCGCTGGGCGACCTGCAGGCGAGCCCGCCCGCCACGGTGTCCTGCAAAGGCAGCGCGATCACCGGACAGGCACGCTGGATCGACGCGAAGAACTGGGCATTCGATTTTGCGCGCGACCTGCCGCCGGGCGTCAATTGCACGGTGCGCATGGCGGCCGGCCTCAAGAGCGAGGCCGGCAAGGCGTACACCGGCAAGCCGGAGTATCGCTTCGAGACCGGCGGGCCCACCGTGGTCTCCGCGCGTCCCGGCGGCGGCGAGATCGAAGAGGACCAGGTCTTTGCGCTGCGCTTCAACGGCCCGGCCACCGCCGACTCGGTGCGCAACGCCGCCTGGTGCCAGGCGCAGGGCCTGGGCGAGCGCATCCCCGTGCGTCTCGTTGCCGGCAAGGAGCGCGACGCCGTGCTGGGCGCGCTGCACTGGAAGCTGAAGGCCGACGAGGCGGATTCCGTCCACCTGCTGGCCTGCCAGCAGCGCCTGCCGTCCGGCGCGCGCATGCAACTGGTGCTGGGCAGCGGCATCGCCACGCCTTCGGGGCTGGCCACGCGCGATGAACGGCGCTTCGACTACACCGTGCGTGAGCCCTTCACCGCGAGCTTTACCTGCGAGCGAGAGCGCGCGCAGTCGCCCTGCACGCCGTTGCGGCCGATCTCGTTGTCGTTCTCCGCGCCGATTTCGCGCAAGGACGCCGAGCATATCCTGCTCAATACGCCCAAAGGCCCGCGCGCCCCGCAGTTCGAGCCGGAAGCGGCGCGCGACGCGCCCGTCAGCAGTGTCAGCTTCAAGCCGCCCTTTGCCGAGAAGGCCGAGTTCACGTTGTCTGTACCCGCTGGCCTGAAGGACGACAGCGGCCGCGTGCTGTCCAATGCCGAGCTGTTCCCGCTCAAGGTGAGCATGGCCGCGATGCCGCCCCTGGCGAAATTCTCGGCCGCGCCGTTCGGCGTGCTCGAGCGTTTTGGCGAGCTGCCCAAGGGCAAGCCAGCGGCCGACTATCCGGCGCTGCTGCCGGTGACGCTGCGCAATGTCGAGGCCGACCTGCCGGCGCAAGGCGTGCGCGCGCAAGCCGGCACGGTACGCCRCCTGAAGGTGGACGACGACGGCGCGGTACTGCGCTGGTACGGGCTGGTTCGCCGGCTGCACGAAGGCAGCTGGACGCGCGGCGAGCTGGATGCCATTCTCGCCGGCCGCTCGCCGTCCGCGGTCAACAACCCGCGCAATGCGCCTGCCATCGAGACCCGCTCCATCTCGCTGCTCGATGGCGTGGCCGGCGCGCGCAAGCTCGCCATCCCGCAACTGGTTGAGCCGGGCGGCAAGGTGCCACGCCCGTTCGAGGTGGTCGGCATTCCCCTGCCCGAAGCCGGCTTCCATGTGGTGGAGATCGCGTCGCCGATGCTGGGCGAGGCGCTGCTTGGCAAGCCGGCACCCATGTACGTGCGCACCGCCGCGCTGGTGACCAACCTCGGCGTGCATTTCAAGCTCGCGCGAGGCCCCGGCAAGATGACCGCGCTGGCATGGGTCACCACGCTCGACGACGGCAAGCCGGTGGCCAACGCCGCGGTGGCGCTGCGCGATTGCAGCGGCAAGCTGCTGGCCTCGGGCCGCACCGATGCCGCCGGGCTGGCGCGTTTCAACGGCCTGGACGACGTGCGCGAGCGCAGTTGCGACGACACCGGGCTGTCGGGCTATTTCGTTTCGGCGCGCATCGCCGCGGACCATCCGCAGGCACGCGGCCAGGCCGACATGGCCTTCGTGATGTCCGACTGGAACCGGGGCATCGAGAGCTGGCGCTTCAATGTGCCGACCGACACCAGCGCGGTGCCGGACGTGCGCGTCCACACCATCTTCGACCGTACCTTGCTGCGTGCCGGCGAGACCGTGTCGATGAAGCACATGATCCGCACCGAGACGGCGAATGGCTTCGCCTTGCCGGGCGCGGGCGATCCCTTGCCGGAGAAGCTGGTCATCCGGCATGAAGGCAGCGGCCAGACTTACGAGCAGCCGGTGCAATGGCGCAGCACCGCTACCGGTGGGCGCAGCGCCGAAAGCACGTTCGCGATTCCCGCCGCGGCGAAGCTGGGCGTCTATACGGTGTCGTTCAGCGATGCGAAGGACCGTGTGCTGGACAGCGGCAGTTTCCGCGTCGAGGCCTTCCGCCTGCCGGTGCTCGCGGGCACGCTCAAGGCCGGCAGCGGCGGGGCGCTGGTAGCCCCGGCGGAGGTGCCGCTCAACCTGGAAGTGCACTACGTCTCGGGTGGCGGCGCGGCAGGCTTGCCGGTGCAGGTGTCGGCGCTGTTGCGCGACAAGTACGTGCGCTTTGCCGACTACGACAGCTATGCCTTCGCCGCCCCGCGCAAGCCGCAAAAGGATAGCAGCGGCGATGAGGACGAGGGCGAGGATGGCAATACGCAGCGCGACGATGCGCAGAAGCTGGTGGCGGACAAACTGCCGCTGAAGCTCGACAAGAACGGCGGCGGCACGCTCACCCTCAAGAACATGCCGAGGCTCGACGCACCCAAGGACCTGGTGGTGGAGTCGGGCTTTGCCGATCCCAACGGCGAGATCCAGACGCTGCGCCAGACGGTGCCGATGTGGCCGGCGGGCGTGGTAGCCGGCATCCGCACGGAGAGCTGGGTCTCGGTCAGGCAGAAGCTTCCCGTGCATGCCGTGGCGCTCGATCCCCAGGGGCGGCCGCAGGCCAACGTGCCGATCTCGCTGCGCGCGCAGGTGCGCATCACCAGCTCGGTGCGCAAGCGTGTGGTGGGCGGCTTCTATCGCTACGACAACCGCAACGAGAACAAGGATCTGGGCATCGTGTGCGAGGGCCGTACCGATGCGCAAGGCCGTATGCAATGCGACGTGACGTTGCCCGAGGCCGGCCAGGTGGAACTGATCGCGCAGGCCCGGGATAACGCGGGACGCGTATCGCAGGCTGCCACCTCGGTCTGGGTGACGCGCCAGGGCGAGCTGTGGTTCGGCGGCGAGAACAACGACCGCATCGACCTGCTGCCCGAGAAGAAGGCCTACGCGCCAGGCGAGACCGCCGTGTTTCAGGTACGCATGCCATTCCGCCATGCCACCGCGCTGGTGGCGGTGGAGCGCGAGGGGGTGCTGGAGACCAGCGTGGTGGAGCTCAACGGGCGCGATCCCACGGTGCGGGTCAAGGTAAGGCCGGAGTGGGGCCCCAATGTGTATGTGTCGGTGCTGGCGTTGCGCGGGCGCTTGCGCGAGGTGCCCTGGTATTCATTCTTCACCTGGGGCTGGCGCCAGCCGACCGAGTGGTGGCAGGCGTTTCGCAGCGAGGGCCGCGAGTATGCCGCGCCGAGCGCGCTGGTGGACCTGTCCAAGCCGGCATTCCGCCTCGGGCTGGCGGAGATCCGCGTGGGCAACGACGGCTATAGGCTCGATGTGAAGGTCACGCCTGACAAGACGAGCTACCCCGTGCGCGGCAAGGCGCAGGTAGCCGTGCAGGTGAAGCTGCCCGACGGCAARCCTGCCGCCAATGGCGAAGTCGCGCTTGCCGCGGTGGATGAAGCACTGCTGGAGCTGATGCCTAACACGAGCTGGGATCTGCTCGACGCCATGTTGCGCCGGCGCAGTTATGGCGTGGAGACCGCTACCGCGCAGATGGAAATCATCGGCCGGCGCCACTACGGTCGCAAGGCCGTGCCGGCGGGCGGCGGCGGCGGCGGCGGCAAGAGCCCGACGCGCGAGCTGTTCGATACCTTGTTGCTGTGGAATCCGCGCGTGCAGCTAGACGGCGAAGGGCGCGCCACGCTGACAGTGCCCCTCAACGATTCGCTCACGCGATTCCGCATTGTGGCCGTGGCCGACCTGGGCGTGGGCCGCTTCGGCAACGGCAGCGCCACCATTGCTGCCACGCAGGACCTGCAGCTGATCTCGGGACTGCCGCCGCTGGTGCGCGAGGAAGACCGCTATCGCGCTATGTTCACGCTGCGCAATACCACGCAGCGCGCGATGACGGTGCAGGCCGTGGCGCGCGTGAGCCCGCCGGGACAATCCGTGCAGCCGCAGGCGCTGGCTGCACAGACGGTGGAGATTCCCGCGGGCGAATCGCGCGAGATCGGCTGGGATGTGGCCGCGCCGCTGTTGCCGGCGGGCTCGCCGGCCCAGGACGGCACGGTGCAGTGGGAGGTGGAAGCGACCGAGGCCGGCAGGACGGGCGGCGCCAGCGACCGCGTCAAGCTCTCGCAGCAACTGGTGCCGGCGGTGCCGCTTACCGTGCAGCAAGCCACGTTGGCGCAGCTCGCGCCAAACCTGTCGGTGCCGGTACGCGCACCGCAGGGTGCGCTGGCCGATGGTGCGGGCCAGCCTCGCGGTGGCCTGCAGGTGAACCTGCAAGCCTCGCTGGCAGGCGGCATGCCGGGCGTGCGCGCGTGGTTCCGCGACTATCCGTTCTCGTGCCTGGAGCAGCGTGCCTCGCGCGCGATCGGGCTGGGCGATGCGGCGCAGTGGAATGCACTGGCTACGCAGCTGCCCGGCTATCTCGACAACGATGGGCTGGCCTCGTATTTCCCGCTGCAAAACGACGGCAACGCCGGCAGTGAGGTGCTGACCGCCTACCTGCTGGCCGTGTCCGACGAAGCCGTGCGCGCGGGGCTGCCGCTGCGCCTGCCCGACGAATCGCGGGCGCGCATGGAAAGCGGATTGGCCGCGTTCATCGAAGGCCGCATCAAGCGCGAACGCTGGGCACCGACGCAAGACCTGGAAGTGCGCAAGCTGGCGGCGCTAGAGGCGCTCTCGCGCAGCGGGCACGCGCAGGCGCGCATGCTGGGCTCGATCCAGATCCTGCCGGCGCAGTGGCCCACCTCCGCGCTGCTCGACTGGATTGCCGTGCTGTCGCGCGTGCAGGATATCCCGCAAGGCGACGAGCGCCTCGCGCAAGCGCAGCAGATCCTGCGCTCGCGGCTGACCGTGCAAGGCACGCGGCTGGCGTTTTCGACCGAGCGCGACGACAACTGGTGGTGGCTGATGAGCGGCGGCGATCTCAACGCCGCGCGCCTGCTGGCGCTGTCGCTCGACCTGCCCGGCTGGAAGGACGAAAGCGCGCAACTCGCTACCGGCTTGCTCGGCCGGCAGATGCGCGGCGCCTGGGGCACGACCACGGCCAACGCCTGGGGCTCGCTGGCGATCACGCGTTTTGCGCAAGCCTTCGAGAAGACGCCGGTGTCGGGCGCCACGCGCGTGACGCTGGAAGGCGTGGCCGATGCATCGCGCAGCTTCGACTGGGCGCGCGCCGGGAAGGTGGATGGCGTGGCAAGCGGCAGCATCAGCCTGCCGTGGCCACGCGCTGGCGAATCCGCCACGCTGCAGGCCGTGCAGCAAGGCGCCGGCAAACCCTGGGCCACGGTGCGGGCGCTGGCGGCGGTGCCGCTCGCCGCGCCGCTCTCGGCGGGCTACCGCATCACGCGCAGCGTGACGGCGGTGGAGCAGGCGGTGGCGGGCAAGTGGTCGCGCGGCGACACGTACCGCGTGAAGCTGGAGATCGATGCGCAGGCCGACATGACCTGGGTGGTGGTGAGCGACCCGGTGCCCGCYGGCGCCACCATCCTCGGCAGCGGCCTCGGGCGCGACTCGGAGATCGCCACGCGCGGCGAGCGGCGCAAGGGCGCATGGCCGGCGTTCACCGAGCGCACGCCGCAGGCCTTCCGTGAGTATTACGCCTACATGCCGCGCGGCAGTGCCACGGTGGAATACACCGTGCGCCTGAACAATGCCGGCGAGTTCGCCTTGCCGCCCACCCGGGTAGAGGCGATGTACGCGCCGGATGTATTCGGCGCGCAACCCAATGCCAGACTGACCGTAGGAGCACGCCCTTGAGCTGGCTTGCAATGATGATGCCCGCGCGGGTGCGCGAGTGGTGGCTGGCCGGCACGATGGCCGGCCTGGTCTACGGCGGCCTGCTGGTCACCGTCGCGATGGACTCGCCGCCCGGCGCGCCGTTGAACGGGCAGATCGCCTTCCAGCCGTTGTGGAAGACCGCCATGGCGCTGCTGCTGGTGCGCGCCGCGCACTTCCATCCCTTGCGCCGCGAGCGGCGTTGGCTGATGGCGGCGCTGCTGTTCTCCGCGCTGGGGGACTTTCTGTTGGCGATGCCGTGGCTGTCGTTCTCCTTCATCGGCGGCCTTGGGGCTTTCCTGATCGCGCACTTTGCTTACCTTGGCTTGTTCGTGCCCATGGCGGGCGACGGGCGCGCGCATCGCCTGATTGCTTGCGGTGTGGTCGTGGGCGCGGCCGGCGTGATGCTCGCGCGCTTCTGGCCCAATCTGGGCACGTTGGCGGTGCCGGTCTCGGTCTATGTCGGCGCGCTCGCGGCGATGGCCTGCGCCGCGTTGCTGGCGAAACTGCCGACGCCGCTGGCGGCAATCGGTGCGTTGTGTTTCGCCGTGTCCGACGGATTGCTCGGCACCGCGCGGTTCCTCGTGCCGTTCGATACCTTTGCACTCGGCATCTGGTGGACCTACGCGGCCGCGCAAGTGCTGCTGGTGGCCGGCGTGGCTGCCGGGCGGGACAAATGAACACGGGCCTGCGCGCGGTAGCCGTATTGGCCTGCGTGGCCTGCGCGCCCGCGTATGCGCTTGCGTCCTTCGACAGCGTGCGCGCCAGCTGGCGCAGCGCGGATGTGGTGGTGCTCGACCGCCATGGCGAAACCCTGTCCCGCGTGCGCGACGATTTCCGTGCGCGCCGCGGCGACTGGGTCACGCTGGCGGAGATATCGCCCGCGGTGCGCACGGCGATCGTGCTGTCGGAGGACCGCCGCTTCTATGCACACAGCGGCGTGGACTGGCAGGGCGTTGCCGCCGCCGCGTGGGCCAACCTGTGGAACACGCGCACGCGCGGCGCCTCCACCTTGACCATGCAGCTCGCCGGCTTGCTCGACGAGGACCTGCGGCGAGCCGACAGCGGCCGCAGCGTGAGCCAGAAGATGGCGCAGGCCGTGCGCGCAACGGCACTGGAGCGCAACTGGAGCAAGGACCAGATCCTCGAGGCGTATCTCAACCTGGTGCCGTTTCGCGGCGAGCTGGTCGGCCTGTCCGCGCTGTCGCAGGCGCTGTTCGGCAAGTATCCGAGTGGCCTGGATGCACGCGAGGCGGCGCTGGCGGTGGCGCTGGTGCGTGCGCCCAACGCGCGTGCGCCGCAGGTGGCGCAGCGCGCGTGCGGCATCCTGCGCGAGCAGCAATTGCCCAAGGCATGCGATGGGCTGGACGGCTTCGCGCAACTGGCGCTGCTGCGCAGCAGCGGCAGCACCGCGGGCACAACATCGACCCCGGGCCTCACGCCGAACCTCGCACCGCATCTGGCGCGCTTGCTGGTATCGCAAGCCCGCGGCGCTGGCCCGATGCCTGCCACCATCACGTCCACGCTCGATGCCGGCCTGCAACGCATCGCCACGGCGAGCCTGGATCGACATCTGCGCGAGCTTGCCGGGCGCAATGTGGAAGACGGCGCGGTGGTGGTGATCGACAACGCGAGTGGCGACGTGCTGGCCTATGTGRGTTCGTCGGGCGCGTTGTCGGCGGCCGCGCAAGTCGACCACGCGGGGGCGCCGCGCCAGGCGGGATCCACGCTCAAGCCCTTCCTCTATGGGCAGGCACTGGAGGGGCGGCGGCTGACCACGGCGTCGCTGCTGGACGACCGGCCGGTCAACCTGCCCACGGGCGGCGGCGGAGGCCTCTATGTGCCGCAGAACTATGACCGGCAATATGCGGGCTGGGTGAGCATGCGGGCCGCGCTGGCGTCGTCGTTGAACGTGCCGGCCGTGCGCACGCTGGTGATGGTCACGCCGTATCGCTTTCACCAGCGGCTGACCGCGCTCGGTTTGCCGCTGGCGCAGGCGGGCGATTACTACGGCTACAGCCTTGCGCTGGGTAGCGCCGATGTGCCGCTGGTCGCGCTCACCAATGCCTATCGCGCGTTCGCCAACGGCGGGCGTTTTGCGGGCGCGCGGCTGCGCGCCGATGCGCCGCCGGTGACAATGCGCGCGGTGATGTCGCCCGCGGCGAGCTACCTGGTTGCCGACGTGCTGTCGGATCGCCATGCGCGGGCGCGCACGTTTGGCCTGGACAGCMCGCTGACCACCCGCTTCTGKACCGCGGTCAAGACGGGCACGTCGAAGGACATGCGCGACAACTGGTGCGTGGGCTGGTCGCAGCGCTACACGGTTGGCGTGTGGGTGGGAAACGCCAGCGGCGCAAGCATGCATGAGGTTTCGGGCGTATCCGGCGCCGCGCCAGTGTGGCACGAGATCATGGAGGCGCTGCACCGCTCGGTGCCGAGCGTGGCGCCGGCCATGCCTGCCGGCGTGGAGCGTGTGGCGTTGCGCTTCGCCGATGATCTCGAGCCCGCGCGCGATGAGGTCTTCCTCGCGGGTACCGCCATGCGCGTTGTCAACATAGCCAGCGCGGATAGCGTGCGTGCCACCAAGGATCGCGTCGCCGCCATCGCCAGCCCTGCCGACGGCACTGTGTTCGCGCTTGATCCCGATATCCCGCCGGCGGCGCAGCGTGTCTGGTTTCATGCCGAGGGCGTCAGCGGACAGACCGCGCAACGCGTGAGCTGGCGCATCGACGGCAAGCCGCTGGGGCGCGGCGGACAGCTTTCCTGGCTGCCCTGGCCGGGCCGGCACGAGGTGGAGTTGCTGGATGCTGCGGGCAAGGTGGTTGACCGCATCGGCATCGAAGTGCGCGGCGCCGTAGCCAAGGCGCCGCGCCGCTGATCACGCCGGCGCGAGCGGTGCGCGCGCCTTGAGGAAGTCGACGAACACGCGCAGCTTGGCCGGCATCAGCAGGCGGCCCGGGTAGTAGAGGTAGAAGCCATCGAACGGCGGCAGCCAGTCGTCCAGCACCGTGACCAGCTGGCCCGAGGCGAGAGGCGCGCGCAGCAAGGCCTCGAACTCGTAAAGCAGCCCGAGCCCGGCGAGCGCGGCCTGGTGCAGCAGGGCCTTGTCATTCGCGATCAGCGCGACGCCGGTATCGACCGTGGCCTGGCGCGCGGCGTGCATGAACTCCCAGCGATAGACCTGGCCCGCGGGGCCGAAGCGGTAGTGCAGGCAGGCATGCGCCTGCAGGTCGCGCGGCAGCTTGGGCTTGCCACGGCGCGCGAAGTAGTCCGGCGTGCCGGCCACCACCATGCGCATCGGGCCGGTGATGGGAATCGCCACCATGTCGCGCTGCAGCGCTTCGCCCAGGCGCAGCCCCGCATCGAAGCCCTCCGCGATCAGGTCGGTCAAGCGGTCGTCGACGGCCACGTCGACGCAGATCGACGGATAGAGCCGCATGAACTCCACCAGCACCGGTTGCAGCGCGGTGGCCGCAGCCGAGTACGAAGTGGTGATGCGCAGCGTGCCGGCGGGCATTTCGCGCTGCTGGCGCGTGTCGTCGGCAGCGGCCGCGATCTCCGTCAGCGCGGGCTCCACGCGAGCCAGCAGCGCGGCGCCGGCTTCGGACAGGCCGACCCGGCGCGTGGTCCGTTGCAGCAGGCGTACGCCCAGGCGCTGCTCAAGCTGGCGGATGGTCTGCGAGATGGCCGATGGGCTCACCGCCAGCGCGGCGGCGGCGGCGGTGAAGCTGCCCAGGCGCGCCACGCGGACGAAGGCGGCCATGGCGGGCAGCAGGTCGGGGTCAAGGGAGACGTCAGGCTTCATAGTGCGGCGAGGGTAGCATGGCGCGCCTTGCCGCGAGGCGTGCGGCGGCGCGTCGCTAGCGCAAGGCTTCTGGCGCGGATGCCGCCAGATGCGGCAACCGTGAATGGCTAAGCAAGCCGAAGACCAACGCCGCCGACGCAACGGTGATCGCGGCGAGGATATACAGCAGGAGGCGGAAGGCATCGTCATAGCCTTGCACCAGTGCCTGCTCGCTCGCCTGCGGCAGCAGGGCCATGGCGCGGGGCAGGTCGCCCATGGCGAGCCGCTGAGCGGCCTGCGCCAGCGTGGCCGGGGGCGCAGTGGCGATGGCGTGCAGCCTGGACTGGGCAAGCCCGGCAAGCATGGCGCCGACGATGGCCAGGGCAATGCCTTCACCCGCCACCCGCGTGGTGCTGAAGATGCCGGTGGCCATGCCCGCACGCTCCTTGGGCACCACGCTGACGGCGAGGCCATCCATCAGGCCCCAGGGCAGGCTGATGCCAAGGCCAATCGCCAGCATGGGCAGCACCAGCCCGGCGCTCGGCTGGCCCGGTGCGTATTGGGCCAGCCATAGCAGGCCGCCGGCGCACACCAGCAAGCCCAAGCCGCAGATGAGGCCGGCCGAGAGCCAGCGGGTCAGATGGCCGGCCAGCAGCGGGACCACCAGCATGGGTGCGGACAGTGCAATCATCGTGCGGCCGGCTTCGATCGCGCTGTAGCCTTCGATGCCGATCAGGCGGACCGGCAGCAGCACTTGCAATACCACGTACGAATACGCGGGCGCGGCCGCCAGGAATTGCACGCCGACAAAGCGCGGATAGCGAAATAGAGACAGGTCCAGCATAGGCGCGCGCACGCGCTGCTCGATCATGACGAACGCCAGCATCAGCACGGCAGCGCTGGCCAGCAGCAAGACCACCGGCAAGCTGCCCCAKCCGCTGTCCGGCGCGCGCAGCACGGCGTAGGTGAACAAGGTCAGCGCGCCGGTAAAGGTGGCCGCGCCCGGCCAGTCGAGCCCGCTGGCGGCGGGGTCGCGCGACTCGCGCATGCAGCGTGCGCCCAGCACCACTGCGCAAACGGCGATCGCGCCCGCGCTGAGGAAGACGCCGCGCCAGCCGGCTTGCCCGATCAGCCATCCCGCCAGCACCGGCCCGAAGGCGAGTCCCACGCCGAACGTGGTGCCCAGCAAGCTGAAGGCGCGGGTTGCAGCCTGCCCCTCGAACTCCTGCGCCAGCGCTGCCATGCCCCCGGCGAAGGCGGCGGCGCCAGCCACCCCTTGCGCTGCGCGCAGGCCATCCAGCCAGGCGATGTCGGGCGCTGCCGTGAGGGCCAGCGAGCTAAGCGCAAAGCCAGCCATGCCGGCGAGGAAGACACGCTTGCGCCCGAAGCGGTCGGCCAGCGCGCCGGCCGCCATCAGGCAACTGCCGAAACACAGCATGAAGGCGTTGGTGACCCAGTTCAGCGCGATGGGGCTGCCGCCGAGATCGGCGGCGATCGCTGGCAGGGCTACCGCCGGGCCGGTGAAGCTCAGGGGCATGGCCAGCGCGGCGAGACAGACCGCGCCAAGGATCAACAGTGTTTGCGCCGTGGTGCGCGCTGCGTCAGGTGCAGGTTTGGGCATCGGGAGTCCGGTTTGGAGGGCGGGGCGGGGGTCGCATGTTGCTGCCGCCGATGTCACGTGGCTATGGCCATTCGCGAAAGTGGACTGATGATAGGATGGCCTTAATACGTCTTAAAGCACCTGGATTTCCGTGTTTAATGGACAATAATTCTCTAATGAAGCGGCATGGATCGTCATGGATAGTCTTAGTGGCCTGTACGCCTTTGTGCGCGCGGCGCAGACCCGGAGCTTCGTCGCGGCGGGACGGCTTCTTGGTGTCTCGCCATCGGCCATCGGCAAGAGCGTGATGCGGCTCGAGGCCAGGCTYGGCATCCGGCTGTTTCACCGCAGCACGCGGCAGATCCGGCTGACGGATGAGGGYGCGCTTTTCTTCGAGCGCTGCCGCCGCATCCTCGAGGAAATCGACGACGCGGAACTGGAGTTGTCGCGGCTGCGGGAGGCGCCGCGCGGCCGGCTGCGCATCAGCGTGCCGGCAATCGGCTATCGCCTGCTGCTGCCCGACCTGGCTGCGTTTTGCGCCGCCTATCCGGAGATCGAGTTCGACCTGGATTTCAGCGACCGCATGGTGGACGTGGTGGAGGAGGGCTTCGACCTGGTGATCCGCAGCGGCGCGCTGGTGGATTCCCAGCTGATGGCGCGGCGCCTGCGGCCTTTTCGCCAGGTGGTTTGCGCCGCGCCGGACTACTTTGCGCGGCGTGGCATGCCCAGGCGGCCGAAGGACCTGGAGCAGCATGTTTGCCTGCGCTATCGTTTTCCCTCCAGCGGGAAACTCCAGGATTGGGTATTGACGCAAGATGCCGGTGACGAGGAAGTGCGTTTGCCGGGCACGTTCGCCTTGAACAACATCGAAGGCGTGCTGGCCGTGGCGATCGGCGGCCTGGGCATTTGCTACGTGCCGGATTTCGTCGCGCAGGAGGCGTTGAGCGACCAGCGCCTGGTGACGGCGCTGGACACGTACAACGTGGTGCAAGGCACATTCTGGATGCTGTGGCCATCGAGCCGGCACATGCTGCCTAAGCTGCGGGTGCTGGTTGACTTCCTGTCCCGCCGGGAGAACCCGGGATCAGAACCCACTGTGTCCAGCTAAAAAGGGCCTCCGGATTGTGAAGCTGTGCTTCATGACGCATGCAGCGCAGCCGACTGTTTCCGCGCCCCGGCCTTGGCGATACTGCCGAGGTTCCTCAACCAAGGAGTTCCGCATGACCGCACTACGCAAGCTGGGCCGGCATGGCCCACAGGTATTCCCGCTTGGCCTGGGCTGCATGGGCATGAGCGAGTTCTACGGCGCGCATGACGACGCCGAATCTATTCGCACTATCAATCACGCTATAGATAAAGGCGTTAATTTTATCGATACGGCTGATATATATGGCCCGTACACCAATGAAAGCCTGGTAGGCCGGGCCATCGCGGATCGCCGCGACAGCGTGGTGCTGGCGACCAAGTTCGGCATCGTGCGCGACGCCGCCAACCCGGTGGCGCGCGGCGTGGATGGCCGGCCCGAGTATGTGCGAGCCAGCTGTGACGCCAGCCTCAAGCGGCTCGGGGTGGAGCATATCGACCTGTACTACCAGCACCGGGTCGATCCGCAGGTGCCCATCGAGGAAACCGTGGGCGCGATGGCGGAACTGGTGAAGGCGGGCAAGGTGCGCTGGCTGGGACTGTCGGAGGCCGGTGCGCAGACCATCGAGCGCGCGCATGCTGTGCATCCCATCACCGCGCTGCAAAGCGAGTATTCGCTGTGGACGCGCGACGTGGAGGCGGGTGGGGAGCAGAGCATTCTCGCTACGTGCCAGCGGCTCGGCATTGCCTTCGTGCCATACAGCCCGCTGGGCCGGGGTTTCCTGACCGGTGCCATCCGCAGCCCTGAGGATTTCGCGCCGGACGATTACCGCCGTTCCAGCCCGCGTTTCATGGGCGAGAACTTCGCGCGCAACCTGGTGCTGGTGGACAAGGTGAACGCGCTGGCGCGCGAGAAGGGCTGCAGCCCGGCGCAACTGGCGCTGGCGTGGGTGCTGGCGCGTGGCGACATGCTGGTGCCGATCCCCGGCACGCGGCGCGTGGCCAACCTTGACGACAACCTTGGCGCGCTGGACGTGGTGCTGGACGCGGCCGACATGGCGGCCATCGATACCGTGTTCCCGGTGGACGCAGTAGCGGGTACGCGCTATCCGGGGCAGGTGATGTCCTTGCTGGCGCGCTGAACCGGCTGAATCGGCTGAACCAGTAGAGCGTGGGGGGAGGCCGGCGGCGAGTTCGCCGATAATCCAGCATCGCGAACCGCCTCCGGAGTCACCCGCCATGTCCGTTGCCCTGCTAGACGCCGCCCAGACCGCGGCCCGCCTGCCTTACCCCGCTCTGGCCCGCGCCATTGCCGCCATGCTGGCCGAGCTGCGCGCGGGCACGGCCATGGCGCCGCCGCGCATTGCGTTGCCTGTGGGGGACCCCGCCGGCGGGGAAGGCACGCTGCTAGTGATGCCGGCGCGCAACCGGGAGCTGGTGATGACCAAGAACATCACCGTGCACCCCGGGAATCCGCAACGCGGCTTGCCCAACATCCTCGGCGAGGTGGTGGTGGCCGACGCCCATACGGGACGCCGGCTGGCGCTGCTGGACGGGCCGACCGTGACGGGCCGGCGCACCGCCGCCGTGTCGCTGCTGGCGGCGCAGAGCTTCGCGCCGGATCCCGCTGGCGAGCTGTTGATCATCGGTGCCGGCGTGCAGGCGCTGACCCATCTGGAAGCCTTTGCCGCCGGCCTCTCGCCGCGCCGGGTGTGGCTGCATTCGCGCACGACCGCCAAGGCCGAAGCCCTCGCCGCGCATGCGCGCACGCTGGGCGTGGAGGCGCAGACGGTGGATGACGTGCGCGCCGTCTTGCCGCGCGTGTCGATGGTGGTGACGGTGACGTCCAGCCTGGTACCGGTGCTGCCGGACCTGGATAGCGGCCTGTGGCGCGACGATCATTTCATCGCCGCGGTGGGCGCGTTCCGCCCGGAGATGTGCGAGTTGCCCCCGGCGCTTTGCCAGGCGGCCTCGGCGCACGGCCGGCTGCTGGCCGATACCTTGTTCGGCATCGAGGAGGAGGCGGGCGACCTGCTGCAGGCGGGCATCGCCTGGTCCACCGTGCAGCCGTTCGAGCACGCCATTCTCGCCGCGGACGCACTGCGCGCTCGCCGCGGCAGCCCGCTGGTCTTCAAGAGTGTCGGCTATGCCCTGTGGGATCTCGCGGCATGCGTGCTGGCGAGCGCCGGCACTGCGTAATTCCCTTGCAGCGAGTAGGCCTATACCGTGCAGTAGGTTTTTGAGCCGGCGAGCGTCGCAAATTGCATACGGTTTGCCTGGCCGGTTTGGCTCGTTTGCCTGCGTTTTTAATGGTTAACCCGTGATTTAGGGGCGGGCTTCTACAAAAGTGTTAAGCGTTTGAAACAGGCGGGTCACACCAGACGGGATAATGCCTGCCTCGGGTAGAGAGTTAATAAGGAGCAAGAGGCATGTCCCCCAAGAAGATCCTGCTGGCCAGCGTAGCCATGCTAATTGCTGGCGCCGCGCAAGCGCAGAGCGCCGGCAGCAATATTGTCAGCCTGGGCTGGTTCCGCGTGATGCCGACGAGTTCGGCCGATGCGCTGGTCGTCGATAGCATCAGTGGCTTCCCCGTCAACCAGACCAAAGCCGGCACGAGTGCCAAGATCAAGTCCGCGGATACGCTTGGCATCGCGTTCACGCATTTCTTTACCGACAATATCGCAGGCGAAATCGTGGCGGGGATCCCGCCGAAGCACGACGTAGAGGGGGCTGGCACGTTTGCCAAATACGGCACGCTGGGCAATGTGAAGCAATGGAGCCCGGCGGTACTTGTGAAGTACTACTTCGGGGAAGCGAAAACCAAGTTCCGCCCCTACGTGGGCCTTGGCGTGAACTACACGTGGTTCACCGACGAGACCATCAACAACCAGACTTTCGTGCGCTCCGAATTTGGTCCCAACGCCAGGATGACGGCGAGCGCCAAGAGCTCGTGGAATCCGGTGTTCAATGTCGGCGCGACCTACGCCGTCACCGATAACTGGTTCGTTGGCCTGTCGGTGTCCTACCTGCCGCTGTCCAGCACGGCCACGCTCACCACGCAGAACGCGGGTGCGGCAGGCAATGCTACCGTTGTGTCGCATACCAAGATCAAGATCGATCCGGTCGTGACCTACCTGAACGTCGGTTACCGCTTCTAAGCGGCTCGCCAGACGACAAAACGGGCGCCATTGCTGGCGCCCGTTTTGCTTTGTGCTGCTGCCGGCTCAGCCCGCGGCCTGGGTGCTGCCCTTGACGGGATAGCCGGCAGCTTCGATGGCTTCGCGCAGTGCTTGGCCGCTGGCGGCGGCTTCTACCGTGACTGCCTGCGCGGGGATGTCGGCCGACACCTTCGCGGCGGGATCGAGCGCTTGCACGGCGCGGGTGATGGCGCCGACGCAATGGCCGCACGACATGCCTTCAACCTGGAACTGGATCATCTGGAATCTCCTGTTGGTACCTGGGATACGGAATCAAGGCAAGCGCCCGGCCGTCCAAAAAGCGTACCTATCGCTGCGCTGGCCGGGCCGGACTTCGGTCTACCCCTGAAGTTTGCACCTTCCCACTGTGGGAAGCGCAAGGCCTTTTCCGAACGTTCGCGCGCGGCACATGCTGAATGCATTGCTTGCGTGCGGGCTTGACCTTCCCAACATGGTAAGGTCCATGATGTGGTTGTCATCACTGTGGACCCGATCCCTGCCATGCCCGCTCACTCCCAACTCCTTCCCGTACCCGGCGCCACAGCAGGCGCGCCGGCCTCCGAATGGCGGCTGCCGATCGGCGGCATGACGTGCGCCTCGTGCGTGCGGCGCGTCGAGACCGCGCTGGGCAAGGTGCCTGGCGTGCGCCAGGTCGCCGTCAATCTCGCCACCGAAGAAGCCACGCTGCAGGCCGATAGCGCAACCGTGCTGCCGGCCGCCGCCGAGGCCGTGAGGGCTGCCGGTTACGAGGTGCCGCACCAGGCCATGACGCTGTCCATCAGAGACATGACGTGCGCTTCCTGCGTGGCCCGTGTCGAGCGGGCGCTGAAAGCCGTGCCCGGCGTGGTGGATGCGCAGGTCAACCTGGCGACGGAGCAGGCTGAGGTGACCGTGCTGCGTGGTGCCGTGGATGCCGAGGCGCTGGCCGCTGCGGTGGCGCGCGCCGGCTATGGCGCGGTGCCGGTCACCGGCGAATTGCCGGCTGGGGCGGTGCCTGGCGAAGGCTTCTGGTCCGGGCCATGGCCGGTGGCGATCTCGGCGGCGCTATCGTTGCCGCTGGTGGCGCCCATGGTGGCCGAATGGTTCGGCGTGCACTGGATGCTGCCGGCCTGGGTGCAGTGGCTGCTGGCCACGCCGGTGCAGTTCGTGTTTGGCTGGCGTTTCTACAAGGCTGGCTTCAAGGCGGTGCGCGCGGGCGCGGGCAATATGGATCTGCTGGTCGCGCTCGGCACCTCGGCGGCTTACGGCTTGTCCTTGTGGCTGATGTGGCGTGGCGCGGACGATATGCCGCACCTGTACTTCGAGAGCGCGGCGGTGGTCATCACACTGGTGCGCCTGGGCAAGTGGCTGGAAACCCGCGCCAAGCGCCAGACGGCGGACGCCATCCGCGCGCTGGCCGCGCTGCGCCCCGATAGCGCGATCGTGCGCCGCGATGGCGCCGAGGTGAGCGTGCCGCTGGGCGCGGTGCGGGTCGGCGATGAGATCGTGGTGCTGCCGGGCGCACGCGTGCCCGTGGATGCCAAGGTGATCGAAGGCAGCAGCCATGCGGACGAATCCATGCTGACCGGCGAGAGCCTGCCGGTGCCCAAGGAGCCCGGCGCGCTGCTGACAGGCGGCGCCATCAACTACGAAGGCCGCCTGGTGGCGCGCACGGTGGCGGTGGGCGCGGAGACGGTGCTGGCGCGCATCATCCGCATGGTCGAGCACGCGCAAGCGGCCAAGGCGCCAATCCAGCGCATGGTCGACCGCGTGAGCGCGGTGTTCGTGCCGGTGGTGCTGGGCATCGCGCTGGTCACGTTGCTAGGCTGGGGCCTGTTCGGCGGCAACTGGGAGGCGGCCTTGCTCAACGCGGTGGCGGTGCTGGTGATCGCCTGCCCGTGTGCGCTCGGCCTGGCCACGCCGACCGCGATCATGGCGGGCACCGGCGCGGGTGCGCGCGCCGGCATCCTGATCAAGGACGCCGAGGCGCTGGAAGTGGCGCACCGGGTCAAGGTGGTGGCCTTCGACAAGACTGGCACGCTCACGGTGGGCAAGCCGGAAGTGGTGGCGCTGGCGGTGCCGGCGGGTGCCGGTGACGATGCGCAGCCACGCTTGCTGGCCAGCCTGGCCGCGCTGCAGGCCGGCAGCGAGCATCCGCTGGCGCACGCGGTGCTGGCAGCGGCGCGGGCGCGCGGCATCCACGCGCCGACGGCGACCGATGTGCGTGCATTGCCCGGCATGGGCTTGTCCGGCAAGGTCGATGGCGTGGCGTTGCAGCTTGGCAGCGAGCGCCTGCGCGCCTCGCTTGGTGCAGCGGCGGGTACGCTCGAAGCGCAGGCGCAGGCACTGCAGCAAGCGGGCCGCACGGTGTCCTGGCTGATCGAGACCGGCGCGCGGGATGCGTCGCCAGCGCAAAACCGCGTGGTGGGGCTGGTTGCCTTTGGCGACGCCATCAAGCCTGGCGCGCGGCGCGCGATCGAGCGGCTGCGCGCCGCTGGCGTGCGCACGGTGATGCTGTCCGGCGACAACCAGGGCGCCGCCGCGCGCGTGGCGCAGACGCTGGGGCTGGACGAGGTGCAGGCGGAAGTACTGCCGGCCGACAAGGCCGAGCGCGTGAACGGGCTCAAGGCGGGCGGCACCGTGGTGGCGATGGTGGGCGACGGCATCAACGATGCGCCGGCGCTGGCCGCGGCGGATGTCGGCATCGCCATGTCGACCGGCACCGATGTGGCCATGCATGCTGCCGGCATCACGCTGATGCGCGGGGACCCGGCGCTGGTGGCCGACGCGCTGGCGATTTCGCACCGCACCGTGCGCAAGATTCGCGAGAACCTGTTCTGGGCCTTCTTCTACAATGTGATCGGCATCCCGCTGGCGGCGGCCGGCCTGCTCAACCCGGTAGTGGCCGGCGCGGCCATGGCATTCTCCAGCGTGAGCGTGGTCGGCAATGCGCTGCTGCTGCGGCGCTGGAAGCCGGCGGGAGAGCAAGCATGAATATGGGCAAGAATATCGGCGATGCGGCACAGGCTTCCGGCGTCTCCGCCAAGATGATCCGGCACTACGAGTCCATCGGCCTGCTGGCGCCACCGCCGCGCAGCGAGGGCGGCTACCGCCGCTACGACGAGCGCGCGGTGCACACCTTGCGCTTCGTGCGGCGTGCCCGTAATCTCGGGTTCTCGCTGGACGAGATACGCGGGCTGCTGTCGCTGTGGCACGACCGCGCGCGGGCCAGCGCCGACGTCAAGGCGCTTACCTTGCGCCACGTGGCGGACCTGGAGCAGCGCATTGCCGAGCTTGCCGCCATGCGCGACACGCTGCGCCAGCTGGCCGAGGCGTGCAGCGGCGATGCACGGCCCGACTGCCCGATCCTCGCCGATATGGCGCAGGCGGGATATGGCCTGGCGCCGGAGGAAGTGGAAACGGGCGGCAGCAGCAATGGCGCGGTGCCGGCCTGCCATCGCCACGGCGAGGACAGCACCGCGGCCTCCTAGTCAGGAAAGGCCGGCGGCATCGTAGCGGAACGCAGATGGAGATCAACCGAATGGATCGACCGAGTACCGCTGCTTGCGCCGAGCCGGCCGCCATCGGCGCCGATGGCGCCGGCCCTGCCGAGGAGGCCCCCGCGCGGCCCGTCACTCCTATCGAAAGCCGCCAGCGCATGCGTGACGGCACCGAACTGTTCTTGCGCACCTGGCAGCCCGATCCCGAGCTGTTCCCGGAGCCCGCCGGTTCGCTATTGCTGGTGCACGGCCTGGCCGAGCATTGCGGCCGCTACCAGCACGTGGCGGAGCTGCTGTGCGGCCTGGGCTTGCGTGTGCGCGCCTACGACCAGCGCGGCCATGGCGCCAGCGGCGGGCCGCGCATGGTGGCGGAGCATCCGGATGTGTTCGTCGAAGACCTCACCGAAATCCACGACGCCGCGGTGGGCCAGTGGCAGGAGCTGCCGTTCCTGCTGGGGCACAGCATGGGCGGGCTGGTGGCCGCGCGCTTCGCCACCGCGCGCGTGCGGCCCATCCGCGCGCTCGTGCTGTCATCGCCGGCGCTGGCCTTGAGGCTGTCCGCCCCGATGCTGGCCCTGCACCGCATGCTGCTGACGCTGGTGCCGCGCCTGCGCGTGCCCAACCCGATCGATGCGCGCTACTTGTCGCACGACGCCGCGGTGGTGGCGCAGTACCGCGCCGATCCGCTGGTGCAGGGCACCATCAGCGCCGGCGTGCTGGAGACCTTCCTGCGCGGCATGGCGCAGGCGCAGACCGACGCGCCCATGCTGGAAGCGCCCATGCTGATGCTGGTGGCGGGCGACGATCGCATCGTCGACCCGGCCGGCAGCCGCCGCTTCTTCGACAACGCGCCGCCCGACCTGCGCGACGCGCTCTGGTTCGACACCGGCTACCACGAGATCTTCAACGAKGCACAGCCGCTGCGCGGCGAGGTGCTGGCCGCGCTCACCGGCTGGCTGCGCAAGCATCTGCAGCCGCAGGCGGYGTGAGCGTGCATGATGTGCGCCTGGCTGCCGTCAGCTGAACCATTGCACGCAGCCACGGCCCAAGCTCGGCATGCCGCGCATGGATGCATGCATTTGCCATCCTGGCGGGATGTTCCCGCGCGGACTCATCATCAACCGTTCCAAACGTGGCGCAAGGCCTGACAAGAGAAAGCATGGAGACTTACGACTACATCATCGTCGGCGCCGGATCGGCCGGCTGCGTGCTGGCCAACCGCCTGACCCAGGATCCCGAGGTGAGCGTGCTGCTGCTGGAAGCCGGCGGGCGCGACGACTACCACTGGATTCACATCCCGGTGGGCTACCTGTATTGCATCGGCAACCCGCGCACCGACTGGATGTACCGCACCGTGGCGGAAGCCGGCCTGGGCGGCCGCTCGCTGGGCTACCCGCGCGGCCGCGTGCTGGGTGGCTCGTCGTCGATCAACGGCATGATCTATATGCGCGGGCAGCGCGAAGACTATGACGACTGGGCGCGCCTGACGGGCGACGATGGCTGGCGCTGGGACAATGTGCTGCCGCTGTTCAAGCGCAGCGAGGACCATCATCGCGGCGGCGACGAATTCCACGGCGCGGGTGGCGAATGGCGGGTGGAAGGGCAGCGCTTGCGCTGGGACATCCTGGAGCGCTTTATCGATGCCGCCGAGCAGGCCGGCATCCCGCGTACTGATGACTTCAATCGCGGCGACAACTTTGGCGTGGGCTATTTCGAGGTCAACCAGCGCCGCGGCATCCGCTGGAATACCGCGAAGGCGTTCCTGCGCCGCGCGGCGGAGCGGCCGAACCTGACGATCGTCACCGGCGCCCAGGTGAGCGCGCTGACGTTCGAGGGACGCCGCTGCACCGGCGTGGACTATCTCGGCGGCGGCAATCCATTCACGGTGGCCGCGCGCGAGGAGGTCATCCTGGCGGCGGGCGCGGTCAATACGCCGCAGTTGCTGGAACTGTCCGGCATCGGCCAGCCCGAGCGGCTGCAGGCGGCGGGCATCGCGGTGCGCCATGCCTTGCCCGGCGTGGGCGAAAACCTGCAGGACCACCTGCAGCTGCGCAGCGTGGTCAAGGTGGAGGGCGTGCGCACGCTCAACACGCGCGCGGGAAGCTGGTGGGGCAAGCTTGGCATCGGCCTGCAGTACGCGGTCAACCAGAGCGGCCCGATGAGCATGGCGCCGTCCCAGCTCGGCGCTTTCGCGCGCTCGGATGCATCGTATGCGCGGCCCAACCTSGAGTACCACGTGCAGCCGCTATCGCTCGACAAGTTCGGTGATCCGTTGCATCGCTTCAATGCGTTCACGGCCAGTGTGTGCAACCTGCGCCCGACTTCGCGCGGCAGCGTGCACATCGCCGATCCGGATTTCCGCCACGCGCCGGTGATCGCGCCCAACTATCTGACGACCGACGCCGACCGCAAGGTCGCGGCGGATTCCCTGAGGCTGACGCGGCGCATCGTGGCCTCGCCCGCGCTCGCGCCCTACAAGCCGCAGGAATGGCTGCCGGGCGCGGCGTTCGAGACCGACGAGCAACTGGCCCAGGCCGCGAGCGAGATCGGCACCACCATCTTCCATCCGGTGGGCACCTGCCGCATGGGCCGCCCCGATGACCCGCAGGCGGTGGTGGACCAGCGCCTGCGCGTGATCGGCATCGATGGCCTGCGCGTGGTCGATGCATCGATCATGCCGCTGATCACCTCGGGCAACACCAACTCCCCGACCATCATGATCGCGGAGCGCGCCAGCGACATGATCCGCGAGGACCGGCGCCGGCGCGCGAGCGGCGTGGGGCAAGGGGCCGCGCTCGGTGCTGTTTCCCCTGCGGGGGCTCCACAGGCCATCAAAACGGGAGCCACAACCCAGGCTTGAGTACGCCGCCTGCCGTGGACGCGCGGCAAACGCGCGGCGAACCTGACACCAACCTGACATCTGGTTCATGTTTCATAATCAGTGCAAACCCGGATGTTTTGCGACGCAGCAGACGCACACAATAGACGCCGAGATGCCGTGCAGCACCGCTCACATTGGCGCGCCCCCACAAGGGCGCGTCGCGCGTTCCGGGACGGGCGCGCACGGCGGACATCCAGGCAGCAATAAAGGCGGTAAATAAATACAAGCGGCGCGAGAGCCGCAACAGCCACGGGGAGCGCAACTGGATTGGCGTGACCTGTGCGGTGGTGGTGCGACTGGCACCACAGTTCTGACCATTTGGCGGTGCCGACCAGAAGCCGGCGCCGCAGCAAGAGGGCGGGCAGGAGACCATGAATCAGCAAGAAACGATCCTGGAGACGCGGAACCTCACCAAGGAGTTCAAGGGGTTCACCGCGGTAAGCGACGTCAACCTCAAGGTGCGGCGCGGCTCCATCCATGCCTTGATCGGCCCCAACGGCGCCGGCAAGACCACCTGCTTCAACCTGCTGACCAAGTTCCTCGAGCCGACCACGGGCACGATCCTGTTCAACGGCATCGACATCACCCGCGAGAAGCCGGCGCAGATCGCCCGGCGCGGGGTGATCCGGTCGTTCCAGATCTCTGCCGTGTTCCCGCACTTGACGGTGCTGGAGAACGTGCGCATCGGGCTGCAGCGGCAACTTGGCACTTCCTATCATTTCTGGCGCAGCGAGGGCACGCTCGACGCGTTGAACGCGCGCGGCATGGAACTGCTGGAGCAGGTCGGGCTGACCGATGTGGCGCAGACGGTAACGGTCAACCTGCCGTACGGCCGCAAGCGCGCGCTCGAGATCGCCACCACGCTGGCGATGGAGCCGGAGATGATGCTGCTGGACGAGCCGACCCAGGGCATGGGCCACGAAGACGTGGCGCGCGTCACCGAGCTGATCCGCAAGGTGGCGGTGGGGCGCACCATCCTGATGGTGGAGCACAACATGAACGTGGTCTCGTCGATCGCCGACAAGATCACGGTATTGCAGCGCGGCGCGATCCTGGCCGAGGGGCCGTACGCCGAGGTATCGAAAGACCCGCGCGTGATGGAGGCCTACATGGGCACCGTCGAGGCTGAACTGCAGGGCGCGCACTGAGGAGCCAGGATGAGCACAACGCCCGCACTAGAAATCAAGGACCTGCACGCCTGGTACGGCGAATCGCACATCCTGCATGGCGTGGACCTGACCGTGAATGCCGGCGAGGTGGTGACGCTGCTGGGCCGCAACGGCGCCGGGCGCACCACCACGTTGCGCGCCATCATGGGCCTGACCGGCCAGCGCAAGGGCTCGATCCGCGTCAACGGCACCGAGACCATCGGCATGCCGACGCACAAGATCGCGCACTGCGGCATCGGCTATTGCCCGGAAGAGCGGGGCATCTTCGCCAGCCTGTCGTGTGAGGAAAACCTGATGCTGCCGCCGCTGCTGAAAGGGCAGGGCACCAGCGCGGTCACCGGCATGAGCGAGGCCGAGATCTACGAGATGTTCCCCAACCTGAAGGAGCGCCGCCAGAGCCAGGGCACGCGCCTGTCGGGCGGCGAGCAGCAGATGCTTGCCGTCGGGCGCATCCTGCGCACCGGCGCCAACCTGCTGCTGCTCGACGAGATCTCGGAGGGCCTTGCGCCCGTGATCGTGCAAGCGCTGGCGCGCATGATCCTGATGCTCAAGAAAAAGGGCTACACGGTGGTGATGGTGGAGCAGAACTTCCGCTTTGCCGCGCCGCTGGCCGACCGTTTTTATGTGATGGAACACGGCACGATCGTCGAGCGCTTCGCGGCTGCGGAGCTGCAGGCCAAGATGCCGGTGCTGAACGAGCTGCTTGGGGTCTGATTCGAATCGGCGCGCGGCGCTGTCATGAATCGCAGGCATTGTTTTAGGGCAGGAACGGGTGGCGTCAGGTGCCGCCGAAACTAAGGAGACAGACAATGAAGATGACTCGGCTGGCGGTCGCTCTGGCGGCAATCGTAACGGGCGTGGCAATGGGTTCGGCATCGGCGCAGGTCTCGGGCGATACCGTCAAGATCGGCTACATCACCGACATGTCCGGCTTGTACGCCGACATCGACGGCCCGGGCGGCCTCGAAGCCATCAAGATGGCAATCGAGGACAACGGTGGCAAGGTGCTGGGCAAGCCGATCGAGCTGGTCTCGGCCGATCACCAGAACAAGGCCGACATCGCCGCCTCGAAGGCGCGCGAGTGGATGGACCAGCAGGGCCTGGACGTGCTGATCGGCGGCACCAATTCCGCTACCGGCCTGGCCATGAACAAGGTGGCCTCGGAGAAGAAGAAGGTCTACTTCAATATCGGTGCCGGCTCGGCGCGCCTGACCAACGAAGAGTGCTCGCCGTACACCGYGCACTATGCGTATGACACGGTGGCGCTCGCCAAGGGTACCGGCAGCGCGGTGGTCAAGCAGGGTGGCAAGTCGTGGTTCTTCCTGACCGCCGACTACGCCTTCGGCCACTCGCTGGAAAACGATACCGCGGCCGTGGTGAAGGCCAACGGTGGCACGGTGGTGGGCTCGGTGCGCCATCCGCTGTCGGCCTCCGACTTCTCGTCGTTCCTGCTGCAGGCGCAATCGTCCAAGGCGCAGATCCTGGGCCTGGCCAATGCCGGCGGCGACACCATCAACTCGATCAAGGCGGCCAAGGAATTCGGCATCACCAAGACGATGAAGATCGCTGGCCTGCTGATGTTCATCAACGACATCCACAGCCTGGGCTTGAAGAACACCGAAGGCCTGCTGATGACCGACAGCTGGTACTGGGACATGAACGACGATACGCGCAAGTTCGCCGCGCGCTTCTTCACCAAGATGAAGAAGATGCCGAGCAGCTTGCAGGCTGCCGACTACTCCGCCGCGCATACCTACCTGAAGGCGGTCGAGGCAGCCAAGACGGATGATCCGGACAAGGTCATGGCCGAGCTCAAGAAGATGAAGATCAACGACTTCTACACCAAGGGCTACATTCGCCAGGACGGCCGCGGCATCCACGACATGTACCTGATGCAGGTGAAGTCGCCGGCCGAATCGAAGAAGCCGTGGGACTACCTGAAGGTGGTGGCCACGATCCCGGGTGAGCAGGCTTTCACCACGGTGGCGGAATCGAAGTGCGCGATGATGAAGAAGTAAGCGTGTGAACTGAGTTAAGTTGCGTTGAGTTGATTGAGGTATGGCGCCCCCGCCCGGGACCGTTGCATGTTGACCGGGATCGGGAGCGGGGGCCAGTGTCTTTCTTCGCTTCATTTTGACAGCGCCTGCCTGGCGGGGAACGACGAATCCCGGCTGGTGCGCAAACGGTAACGCCTGCGATGGACATCTTCGGTATTCCTCTGCCCGCCATGCTGTCCCAGTTACTGCTGGGACTGGTCAACGGTGCCTTCTATGCGATGTTGAGCCTCGGCCTTGCGGTCATCTTCGGGCTGCTCAACGTCATCAATTTTGCCCACGGGGCGCTGTTCATGCTCGGCGCGGTCCTGGCCTGGATGGGCATGGAGTACGCCGGGCTCAACTACTGGGTGATGCTGGTGCTGTCGCCGCTGGCGGTGGCGCTGATCGGCATCGTGATCGAGCGCACCATGCTGCGCTGGATCTACAAGCTCGACCATATCTACGGCCTGCTGCTGACGCTCGGCATCACGCTGGTGATCGAAGGCATCTTCCGCTCGATCTATGGGGTGTCGGGGCTGCCGTACTCGGCGCCCGAGGCGCTGAGCGGCGCCACGGATCTCGGCTTCATGATCCTGCCGAACTACCGGGCCTGGGTGGTGGCTGCCTCGCTGGTGGTGTGCTTCTCCACCTGGTACCTGATCGAGAAGACCAAGCTGGGCGCCTATTTGCGTGCCGGCACCGAGAACCCCAAGCTGGTTGAAGCCTTTGGCGTCAACGTGCCGCTGATGGTGACGCTGACCTACGGGTTCGGCGTGGCGCTGGCGGCGTTTGCGGGCGTGCTGGCTGCGCCGGTGATCCAGATCTCGCCGCTGATGGGGCAGAACCTGATCATCATCGTGTTCGCGGTGGTGG
>NZ_JBFTSF010000006.1:0-59573 GCF_056399905.1 Cupriavidus sp. 01L46 | reverse complement strand
GGCGTGCGGCATGCAAGCCGGCATCCCTCGACCATAGGCCGCGCCGTGCACTTCGTCTTGCGCTTAGTGGTTGGCCTGGGCAAACCCAACCCACCGCTTAACCAGGCGGCATGCGATCAAGCTGCCGGGCGGACGCATCCAGCCCTTGCAGGATGCTGTCCGCCACCTTTTGCGGGAAGCCTTCCGGCAAGGCGGCGCTGACCGTGGCAATGACCGCCGGCGTCTGCGCAATGAGCCGCTGAACTATGCCTTCGGCATCCGGGCCGTGGAAGCACTTGGGCGCCATGGCGTTGAAATGCCGGCGCTGCACGTCCTTGAACAGGTAGTGCCGGTTCTTGCCGGCCACCGCCATGGCCAGCTTGGCCTTGTGCCATGACCACCGGTTTGCCCCATTGCCGACCACCGGCCAGATCGACATCACGTCATAGAGCGGCGTCATCCGGTAGCGCCCACCCGGCAGCAGGCGGATGCTGAAATTCTGAATGCATCTGCCGGTCGAAGCGCTGCACGCTCAGGACCTTCTGGCTGGCGAAGGTTTTGATTTCGCTATGTGCCACCGGCAGGCCGTAGGCGGCGAGGATGGTCAGGCAGAGCCACTCGTTCTCGACCGAGGTAGTGAGGTCGGCCCGCTTGTTGCCCACCAGCCCGAGCGGCAGCTTGAGGATGTGGGTGGTGGGCGTGGCGCCGTGGGGCTTCATCCACTGGTTGCCGTGCCACAGCAGCGCGGTCTTTTCCTGCGCGCCGGCCAGGGAGATGCGGAAGTCATCGTCATCGTCCTGCGCGCCCATGCCGGTGGGGCTGACCGTCTGCCGCAGCAGCTTTTCAATATCGGTGTCGGATTGCGGCGTACCGTCGATGCGGTCATGGCCCGCTGGCTGTTCGTTCTCGCCGAGCAATTGCACGGCGCCGACGCAATCGCGGCCGATGGCTTCCAGCAGGTCGAAGGCTTCCGTGGTTGCCGCCTTGAAACGCGTGGCCAGGCGCTTGCGGATGGCATCGCTGTCGGGCAGCAGGTTGTCGAAGTAATTGCGCACCCGGTCGCCCTTGAGCGGTGAGGTATCGACGCCGAAGGGCAGCGACAGGGAGAGTGGGCGCCCGGCGGGCGAGGCCAGCCAGCCTGGGTCGTATTGCAACTCCATGTCGCCCCGCGTGGGGATGCGCCACGTCCCTACCCGCTCGCCATTGGCCCATACCGACAACGCCCGCGCATGCGATCTGCGGCCCATGGCTACCACTCCACCGGCGAGGCTTCGGCGTCCGCCGCGCGTTTATCCTGCACGACGAGTTCCAGGCCGAGCACGCTGATCAGGGCCAGCAACTGGTCGGCGCTGATGCTGCCCGGGTTGAGTTCCATGTGGGAGATGCGGCTCTGGCTGACATCCAGCCGCGCGGCAAGGTCGGTCTGGGACAGCTTGGCGGCACGCCGTGCGGATTGCAGCACTTGCCCGAGCTGGCTGGGAGTGGTGAGCAGCTGTTTCATCTTGGTGATCCGGAGTTACCCATGAAATGCGTGATCTCACTTTACAAACAATATGGGTAAATTGCAAATACCAATTTAATGGGTATTCTTCAATTACCCATGTCATGCTTAATGGATGCCCACCGAGCTGCCGCCATACGCCGCGACCCAGCCACTTTCCGCAAGCCTTGCCCCACGCTACTTGGCTACGCTTGCCGCTCTGACCTGCCCCGGGTCCTTGCCGCATCCAACTTGACATCCAACGCCAGGAGAGTCCGCATGATTGCCAACCCGCCGCCCGCCACCATTGGTGCCGCCCTCCGCCAGGCCAGCCGGCGGTGGGGCCAGCGCACTGCCTACCTCTGCGGGCAGCAGGCCCACGGCTTTGCCGAGATGGAGGCCAGTTCCGCGCGGCTTGCCTGTGGCCTGCTTGGCCTGGGCATCGCCCGTGGCGAGCGCATCGGCGTGATCGGCCTGAACCAGATCGAGTGGCTGCAGCTGTTCTTTGCCGCGACGCGCATCGGCGTGGCGGTGGTGGGCCTGAGCGTGCGCTACCGCGACAACGAGATCGAGCATATGGTCAACGACAGCGCGGTCAAGGCGGTCTTCACGGTGCCGGAGTGCGAGGGCTTCGATTTTCCAGGCATGCTGGCACGGCTGGGTCCGCGCATGCCGGGCTTGTCGCACGTGGTGCTGATCGACACGGCGCCATCGGCCGACACCGGCTCGCTGCGGCTTTCCACGCTGCTGGCCACCGCGCCGGACCCGGCCGTGCTGGAGGCCGCCGAGGCCCAGGTTGTGCCGGAGGACCCGGCCATGGTGATCTACACCTCGGGCACCACCGGGCGGCCAAAGGGCGCGGGACTGTCCCATTTCAGCATGCTGGCAGCGGCCCTGGCGCAAGCGCGCCATGTGCGTACGAGCGAGGCCGACCAGCTACAGCTGGCCCTGCCCTTGAACCACGTGGGCGGCATCACCTGCGGGGTGCTGAACTTCCTGCTCGGCGGCGGTACTTGCGACCTTGTGCCAGCCTTCAAGGCGGACCTGGTGCTCGCCAGGATGCGCCAGCACCCGCCCACCATCTTCTCGGGCGTGCCGACCATGGCCACGCTGCTGCTGATGCATCCCGACTCGGCCAAGGTGGACTTCTCCTCCGTGCGGCTCGTGATCGTGGGCGGCGCCACCGTGGATGCTGCCCTGCTGGAGCAGTTGCAGGCCCGCATGCCGCAGGCGACGGTGATGAACCTGTATGGCCTCTCGGAATCCTCTGGCGCGATCGTCATGAYGCCCTGGGACGCGCAGCGCCAGGACCTGATGCAATCGATCGGCCGTGTGTTCGATACCGCCGAGGTACGGGTGGTCTCGTTTTCCGGCGAAAGCGTGGCTGCGGGCGAAATCGGCGAGCTTTGTTTCCGTGGCGCGGGCGTTTGCCCGGGCTATGTGGGCAGCGCGGCCGGGGCGGACGGATTCGATACCCAGGGCTGGCTGCACTCGGGCGACCTGGGTTATGTGGACGAACGCGGCTATATCCATCTGAAGGGGCGCAAGAAGGATATGTATATCCAGGGTGGCTTCAACGTCTATCCGGCCGAGATCGAAGGCGTGATCGCTCGGCACCCGGCGGTGATGATGGTCGCCGGCATTGGCGTGCCCGACCCCGTGCTGGGCGAGATCGGCCGCTATTACATCGTGCCCAAGCCCGGCTGCCAGGTCACCGAGCAGGAAATCCGCGCGTATTGCGGGACCCGCCTGGCCGATTACAAGGTGCCGCGCCAGGTGGTGCTGCGCGATGCGCTGCCGCTCACGCCGGCCGGCAAGATCCTCAAGGCGGCCTTGCGCACGGAGGACGCGCCGGATACCCCTGCCCGGCCCGCCTAGCCGGGCATGCCACTGCCCACCTCCGCACGCTCGCCAATCAGGGCGAGCTTGCGCGAGCCGGCAAAGATATCGCTGGGTTTGAGCCCGAAAGCCTGGCGGATGGAGTGGCTGAAGTGCGTGGAATCCGGATAGCCGGTATCCAGGGCCACATGCGCCAGGTTGGAGTTCTGGGTGACGTAGTGCAGCAGGCTGCGGGCGCGCTTCCAGGTCCGAAAGCTGCGGAACGGCGTGCCGACATCCTCCTTGAACAGATGCAGGAAGCGCGAGAAGGACAGATGGGCCGATGCGGCGCATGACTCGGCCGTGGCCGTGGCCGAAGGCGCATTGCGGATGCGCTGCACCGCAGCCTCGATACGCGGGTCCAGCTTGCGCGGCGCCAGCGCGTGCCCGAAGAAAATCTGGTCGAAGCTGTCGGCCTGCAGTTCCAGCTCCCGGCCGCGCTCGCTCAGGTAGGCATGCGCCTGGCGCACATGGCGCACAAAGGCCGGATCGTCCACCGGCCCTGCCCGCTCGCGTATCACCGGCGGCAGGCGCGCCAGGTCGATGCTCTCCGCTTCCAGCGCGAGGTCRCAGATCATGCGGTCGTCGCAAGCGACCGAGTGCGGCATGTACGCCGGCACCACCGCCAGTTCCGTGGATGCCCAGGGCCCGTCGTCAAACCGGATGCGAATGGGTGCGCGCAAAGCCACATAAATCAGCAGCCCACCCATGGTGCGGACCGAAGGCGAGCCAAGCAGGCCGGCGTAGAACAGCCTGTCGGGGGTGAGCCACATCACCCGGCCGGCTCCGTCCCGCGCGCCAGACGCCACGGTCGTCGCTGGCGGGCACGCAATGCCTTGTGCTTGCATCCGCATGTCGTTGTCTCCTGCTGGCGCTGTCCGCGCACCGATGGGGGCGTCGCCAGGTCTGCCAGTTATTTGCTCTCGGTGCGCCGCCATGATGCGATGCAAAAATGCGACGCAAAAAGCAGCGTAGCCGGGGCTGCCGGCTACGTCTTGCGTCAGGTGGCTATGCCCGCCACAGGCTGGCCCGGTGCTCAGCCCTTGTCATGGCGCTCTTCATGGCGCTCTTTGTGCTGCTCATCGTAATGCTCGCGATACTGCTGGCGCAACGCGAACTTCTGGATCTTCCCGGTGGAAGTGGCCGGCAATGCCGCCAGCAGCAGCACTGCCTTGGGCACTTCGAAGCCGCCCAGGTGGGCCTTGCAGTGCGCGCCGAGCTCGTCCTCCTCCACCCGCGCGCCGGGCTTCAGGGTCACGAAGGCCGTCACCGCCTCGCCCCAGCGCGCATGCGGCAGCCCGACCACCGCCGCATTGGCCACGGCGGCATGGCGCAGCAGCACTTCTTCGACCTTGATCGAGGGCACGTTTTCGCCGCCGCTCTTGATCATGTCCTTGATGCGGTCGAGGAAAAGCAACTGGCCATCCTCGTCCAGCACGCCAAGATCGCCGGAGTGATGCCAGCCAAAGCGCTGCACGCGGGCGGTAGCCTCGGGGTCCTTGTAATAGCCCAGCATCACGTTCGGCCCGCGAAACACGATCTCGCCGGGCTCGCCGGGGCCGAGCAGCCGGCCGTCGTCGCTCATCACCGCTACCTCGTTGACCACCGTGCCCACGCCCCAGAAGGCGCCAAAGCGCTTGCGCTGCTCCTGCGCCTCGAAGATGGTGGCCGCCGGGTACATCTCGGTCTGGCCCGAGCACAGGACGAAGTTGGGGCAGAACGCATCAAGCAGGCGCAGCAGCAGGTTCTTGGGCAGCGGCGCCATGCCGTAGATGCACAGCCGCACGCTGGAGAGGTCGGTCGCGGCGAACTGCGGGTGCTCCAGCATGGCCCGGTACATCATCGGCAGCGCCACCACCACGGTGACGCGGTGCCGGGCCAGGTCCGCCAGCACCCGGGCCGGATCGAAGCCGCGCCCGATCACCACGGCATGGCCGCCCAGCAGCGCGCTCATGGTATTGCCGTGCTGCGCGCAGTGGAACATGGGCAGCAGGCAGGTAAAGACCTCCCGCGCCGTCCCGCAGCCGGTATCGACCAAGTTGGGCGCCAGCACCGAATGCACCGAGTCGTGGGAGTGCATGACGCCCTTCTGCGGGCCGGTGGTGCCGCTGGTGTACATGATCTGTGCCAGTTGGCCGCTGGCGATGTCCACATCTGGCAACGTGGCCGGCTGGCCGGCCAGCGCGTCGGCATGCCGGGTAACGGCCAGCCCGGCCAGTCCGGCCATCTCGCCTGCCACCTCGCCCACCGGCTCCAGCAACACGACGGGAATGCGCAACGCCGCGACCAGCTCGCCGATGCCGGGCCGCGCCAGCACGGACGCGTCCGCCACCAGGCGCGTCACCTCCGCGTGTTCCAGGATGTACCGGATCGCATCCGGCGCCAGCGCCGTGTTGATCGGCACCCACACCATGCCCGCTTTCTGGATGCCCAGCAGCGCCACGATCATGTCGATCGAGTTGTTGCACAGCATGCCGACACGCTCGGCGCTGCGCATGCCCTGGGCCAGCAGGTAGTGGGCAAACTGGTTGGTGGCGGCGTTCAGCGCCGCGTAGCTGAGGCTGTGGTCGCCTTCGATCAATGCCGTCCGGGCGCCGAAGCGCCGGGCGCAACGGTGGATCACATCGCCCAGGGCGATGCGCCCGATGCGCTCGCGCGCCTGTTCCGTTGCAGTGCTCATGGTTGTCTCCGGTTGTTCATGGATGCCGCTCCCGCTCAGTTCATCTTGGGCGGCGGCAGCAGGTCGCTGGCCGGGATCCACTTGTCGCCAGCCACCTTCATGATGCGGATGCGGTCGTTGCTCAGGCGGTTGGTGGCGGAGACATTGAAGCCCGGGTTGCCCAGCGCGTCCTGCGGTAGCTTGGTCGACTCCATGGCAGCATTGAAGGACTCSGCGSTCAGGTTGCGCCCGGCCTTGTCGGCAATGGTGGCGAAGGTGGTGTAGGCGTAGTAGCTGAACATCGAGTACACGCCCGGGTCTTCATTAAAGCGCTTCTTGTAGGCGGCCGCCCATTGCCGTACCGCCGGGTTTGCATCGTCCGCATAGGGCAGCATGATGAAGGCCGCCGCGTGCAGGCCTTCCATCGCCTTGCCGCCCAGCAATGGCACCTGGTGCGCGTAGTTGGCCGAGGTGCCGGCGAAGACCGGGTTGAAGCCGATCTTGCGCGCCTCCTGGACCGAAGCAATGTACTCGCGCATCGTGGAGGCGTTGAACACCAGGTCGCAGTTGGCCGCCTTGAGCCGCGCCATCTGCGAGGAAAAATCGGTGGCGCCGCGCTTGTATGACACCTTCTCCACCAGGGTCATGTTCCTGGTCTTGAGGTAGGCCTGCACGCCCTCCACCGACTCCCGCCCGTAGTCGTCGTCCTGGTACAGCGCGCCCACCCGCTGGTAGGGCTTCTGTTTGAAGAAGTAATCCATGATGGTGGTGGACATCAGGAAGTTGGACGGCCCCAGCGCGATCTTGTACGGGCTGGCCGGCTCATACATGTCGCGCGCGGCGCTCTGCGGCATGAAATTGAAGACCTTGCTTTGCACCAGGAACGGCAGCGTGGCCATATTGGGCGCGGTGCCCAGGTGGCCGATGATGGCAAACACGCCATCCTGCGTGACCAGCTTCTGCGCGGCCAGCACGGCACGCTTGGGCTCGTAGCCGTTGTCTTCCACCACCACCCGCAGCTTGCGCCCCTGCACGCCGCCGCGGGCGTTGATCTCCTCCACGGCCATGGTCATGCCGTTGCGCGACTCCTTGCCGTAGTTGACGATCGGCCCGGACATATCGGTGATCAGGCCGAGCACGATTTCCTTGTCGGTGACGCCGCGCGTCTGCGCACTCGCACCGGCGCTGAGTGCGAGCGCAATGGCGGCGATGGTGGTCTTCAAGATCATGGTTGTCTCCTTGTCTTATCGGTTTGTTGCTTAATGGGTGGATCGCTTAATGGGTGGATCGCTTAATGCGTGGATGGCTTGACGCGTGGATTGCCTTGGCTTCAATGCACGCTCTGTGGCGGCTTGGGTCCCGACTGGATCCTGCCTTGCGCGGACCGCGAGTCCGGCGGTAATGAGATAGGCGCATGGCCCTGTGCCTGGCCGTCCGGCACCGCGGCATCGGCCGCGGGCGGCGGCGCGGACCAGTCGGACAAGCGCTGCCCGCCGCGCGCCAGCGCCGCCAGCAAGGGGGAGATGTCCCAGTAGTCGTAAGGATTGCCGCGCAGGCGGGCGTAGCGCTCCAGCCCGGCTTTGATGCGGGGCAGGCCAATGCTGTCCGCCTGCCACACGGGGCCTCCGAGATAATCGGGAAAGCCATAGCCGGCGGTCCACACCATGTCGATGTCGCCGGGCCGGCTGGCCATGCCCTCCTCCAGCAGCTTGGCGGCTTCGTTGATCAGCGGAAAAATCAGGCGCTCGACGATCTCGGCGTCGGCGATGTCGGTGCGGCGGGCGATGCCGTGCGCGCGGCCCAGCGCGGCGCAGATGCGCTCGGCCTCCGGGTCCGCCACCGGCTCGCCTTCCGGGTAGCGGTAGTAGCCCGCGCCGCTCTTGCAGCCGAGCCGTCCCAGCATGAACAAAGTGCGCACCACCGCGCGATAGGCGGGATCCGGCGGCAGCCCCCCGGCCTTGCCGTACTCCAGCACGATCTTGGCGCCCGTGTCGATCCCGGCCAGGTCCAGCATGCGGCACGGCCCCATCGCCATGCCATAAGCCTGCATCACGGCATCCAACCGCGCCGGGCTCACGCCTTCCATGAGCAGGAATTCGCTCTCGCGCAGGTAGGCCTCTGCCATGCGGTTGCCGATAAAGCCAAAGCACACGCCCGTCACCACCGCCACCTTGCCGAGCCGCCGGGCCAGGTGCATGGCGGTCATCAGCACATCCGGCGCGGTGGCGCTGCCGCGCACCACTTCGATCAGCCGCCCGCCATTGGCCGGGTTGCGGAAATGCAGCCCGGCGAAATCCTCCGGCCGGCCGCAGGCCTCGGCCAGCACCTCCACGTCCAGCGTGGAAGTATTGGTGGCAATGATCGCCCCGGGCTTGCAGATCTGGCCAAGACGGGCGCACACCTGCTGCTTGAGCGCCATGTCCTCCATCACCGCTTCGATCACCAGCTCGCAGCCGGCCAGTGCGTCGTAGTCCAGCGTGCCGGCAATCAGGCCCATGCGCCTGTCCACCTGATCTGGCCGCAGCCGCCCGGCCGCGGCACCGGCCTCGTACTGGGCGCGCACGGACGCCAGGCCCTTGGCCAGCGCCACGTCGCTGGCCTCAACCAGCGTTACCGGCAAGCCGGCGTCCGCCAGGCTCATGGCGATGCGCCTGCCCATGGTGCCGGCGCCCACCACCCCGGCCGTATGCAGCGCACGCGGCGTCATGGCCGAAGGCACCCCGGACACGCGGGCCGCCTGGCGMTCGGCAAAGAACAGGTGGCGCAGCGCCCGCGATTCCGGCGACGCCACGCAGGCGGCAAGCAAGGCGGCCTCCACCGCTTCGCCCTCGGCGAACGGCAGGGTTGCCGCCGCCTCCACCGCTCGCACGATAGCCGCGGCTGCGGGGTAGCACGCGCGCTCCTGCGTGGCGTGCCGCAAGGCCTGCGCGAAGAAATCCGGCGGCAGCCCGGCGACAGGCACGGACAGCGTCGACAGCCGGCGCGGCGGCGCCCGCCGCGCCAGCAGGTCTTCCAGATAGCTAAGGCCAGCGGCCAACGGCTCGCCCGGCACCAGCGCATCGACGATGCCGGCGGCCAGCGCCGCCTCGGCGTCGAGCATGCGCCCGCTCAGCATCAGGTCCAGCGCCAGGGCCGCGCCGCAGGCGCGCGGCAGCCGCTGCGAACCCAGCGAGCCGGGCAGCAGCCCCAGCTTGATCTCGGGCAGCCCGACCTGCGTGCCGGGCACGGATACACGGTAATGGCAGGCCAGCGCCAGTTCCAGCCCGCCGCCCAGCGCGGTGCCGTGCAGCACCGCCGCGACCAGCCGTTCGCTGGCTTCGATCCGGGCCAGGATGCGGTTGTAAGGCGCAGCCGTGAAATCCGGCGCATCGAACTGGGCGATGTCGCCGCCCGCCACGAAGGTACGGCCCGCGCACCAGATCAGCAAGCCATCGAGGGAGGAATCGGCCTCGAAGGCGGCCACCTTGGCATCCAGCCCCGCCACCGTCGCCACCGAGAGCGCGTTTACCGGTGGATGGTCGATGCACAGCAGGCCGATGCGGCCGTGCCGAACCAGGCTGACGGGAACCGCTTTGTCTGCATCGCTCATGGCGCCTCCGGTTGGGGCCGCTTGCGTTCAGGCCACCTTGGCCAGGTACATCGACTCGATCAGAGCGCTGTATTTGTCGTTGACCAGCTTGCGCTTGAGCTTCATGGTGGGCGTCAGTTCCTCGTCTTCGGCGCCAAGACGGGTCTCGATCAGCCGGAATGCCTTGATCTGCTCGACCCGCGCGAACTGCTTGTTGACACGGGCGATTTCCTGGCCCACCAGCGCGATCACCTCCTTGCTGCGGCACAGCGAGCCGTAGTCGGAGAAATGCACGTCGTGCTCCTGCGCCCACTGCTCCACGTTGTCCTGGTCGATCATCACCAGGCAGCTCAGGTAGGGCCGGCGGTCTCCGATCACCACGGCGTCGGTCACATAGGGGCTGAACTTGAGCTGGTTCTCCCACTCGGACGGCGTGACGTTCTTGCCGCCAGCGGTGATGATCAGGTCCTTCATGCGGTCGGTGATATAGAAGTAGCCCTGCTCGTCCACCCGGCCCACGTCGCCGGTGCGCAGCCAGCCGTCGGCCATGGTCTCGGCGGTCTTGGCGGGCAGGTTCAGGTAGCCCATGAAGACCTGCGGGCCCCGCACCAGCAGCTCGCCTTCCTGCGAGACCCTCACCTCGGTATGCGGCAAGGCAATGCCGATGCTGCCCGGGCGCGTGCGGCCCGGCGGGTTGCAGGTGGCCGCGCCGGTGATCTCGGTCATGCCCCATAGCTCGTGCAGCACGATGCCCAGCGCCATATACCAGCGGATCAGGTCAGGCGAGATCGGCGCCGCGCCGGTCACCGCCAGCTGCACGCGGTTCAGGCCCATCATGCGGCGCACATTGCCCAGCACCAGCGTATCGGCCAGCCAGAGCTTCAGGCGGGCGGCCAGAGGCAACGCCGTGGCCTGCCCGTCCTCGCGCACGCGGGCCTGCCCGGCGGCCAGCGCCCAGTCATAGGCCCAGCGCTGCAGGCGGGTCGCTTCCCGGACAGCAATGGTCACGCTGGAATACAGCTTCTCCCACACGCGAGGAACCGCCAGGAAGGCGTCGGGCTGGATCTCGCGAATGTTGTCGAAAATGGTGTCGGGGTTCTCGACAAAGTTGACGACGGCACCGGACAGGATCGAGTAGTACTCGCCAAAGATCCGCTCCGAGACGTGGCACAGCGGCAGGAAGGCCATGCGCTCGCCGATGGTGGTGGCTGGCAGGAACTCGCGCAGCGTCAGGCAGCTGCGCAGCACATTGCGGTGCGACAGCATCGCGCCCTTGGGCCGTCCCGTGGTGCCGGATGTATAGACCAGCACCGCCAGCGCGTCGGCGCTGCCGGCGGCCAGCCGCGCGGCCACCAGCCCCGGTTGCCGCGCCCGCGCTTGCCTGCCGAGCGCCAGCAGCGCGTCGAAGCCGAGCACGCCGGGGTCATCGAAGCCGGACAACCCTTCCATGTCGTACACGATCGCCTTGCGCAGCCGTGGCAGGCGCTCGCGCACCTCCAGGTACTTGTCCAGCTGCTCCTCGTTCTCGACGAAGAGCATGACGCTGCCCGAGTCGTGGCAAAGGTACTCCACCTGCGCGGGCGAATCGGTCGGATAGATGCCGCTGACTACCGCACCGGCGGTGAGCGCGCCCAGGTCGCTCCACACCCATTCCCGGTTGGTATTGGACAGCACCGACACCACCTCGCCCTCCCGCAGGCCCAGTTCGGCCAGGCCGGCGGCGACATCGGCCACGATCTCGCCCACTTCGCGCCAGCGATAGCTGCGCCAGACGCCGAGGTCCTTTTGCCGCATCATCACGGCGTCGGCGCGCTGGGCCACGGCGTGCCAGAACATCTGCGGCAGGGTCTCGAATGCCGCTTCGGAAAGGGGCTGCATGGTGCGCGCTGTCGCCATTGCCGTTGCCGTTGCCATTGCCATTGATTGCTCTCAACTTGGTGATCGACTTGGTGATCGTTTAGCGCCCTACCGCCAGGTCTTGCGCTTTTTCCAGCGGCGCTCGCCGCGCACGCCGTTGTCCTTCATGCCGAGGTAGAACTCCTTGATATCGTCCTTCTCGCGCAGCACGGCGCAGGTGTCCTCGGCCACGATGCGGCCGTTCTCCAGCACATAGCCATAGTCCGCCGCGTTGAGCGCCATATTGGCGTTCTGCTCCACCAGCAAGATGGTGGTGCCACGCTCGCGGTTGATGCGCACCACGATCTCGAAGATGTCCTTGGTGAGCTTTGGCGACAAGCCCAGGCTGGGCTCGTCGAGCAGGATCAGCTCGGGCGCGGCCATCAGCGCGCGCGAGATCGCCAGCATTTGCTGCTGGCCGCCCGAGAGCAGGCCGGCATCCTGCGCAGCACGCTCGCGCAGCACCGGGAAGTAGCCGTAGACCATCTCCATGTCGCGCGCCACGCCGTCGCGGTCGCGCCGCGTATAGGCGCCCATCAGCAGGTTGTCGCGCACCGACAGCAGCGGGAACACCTCCCTCCCCTCGGGCACGTGGCTCAGGCCGCGCCGCACGATCTGCGCCGGATCCATCGCAGCGATGCTCTCGCCCTTGAAAGCGATGCCGCCGCGCGTCGGGTCCAGCACGCCGGAAATGGTCTTGAGGATGGTGGTCTTGCCAGCGCCGTTGGCGCCCAGCACGGTGGCGATGCTGCCACGCTGCACGGCAAGGCTCACGCCCCGGATCGCCTTGACCGGGCCGTAGGCGCTTTCCACGTTGGCCAGCGCCAGCACGGGCGTGTCCTGGATTTCGCGCATCTTGTCAGCGCCTTGCATCAGGTTCATGCCGCCCTCCGCAGTGACGCTACGTCGTCCACGGTGCCCAGGTAGGCTTCGATCACGCCGGGGTGCGCCTGGACCTCGGCCGGCGTGCCCTGCGCCAGCACCTGGCCCTGGTTCATTGCCAGCACCCGGTCCGAGACGCGCGACACCAGGCTCATGTCGTGCTCCACCATCAGCACGGTGATGCCCAGCTCGCTCTGGATGTCGCGGATCCACCAGGCCATGTCCTCGGTCTCTTCCACATTCAGCCCGGAAGACGGCTCGTCCAGCAGCAACAGCCGCGGGCTGCTGCACAAGGCCCGCGCCAGCTCCACCACCTTGCGCACGCCATAGGGCAGGCCCGCCACCAGCGCGTCGCGGTGCGCCTGCAGGTCGAGCAGCTCGATCATCTCCTCGGCCTTGTGGCGCGCGGCCAGCTCCGCGCGGCGCGCGGCGGGGGTAAACAGCAGGTCTGCCCAGAAGCCGCTGGCGCGATGCGTGTGGTGGCCGATCAGCAGGTTCTGCAGCACCGTGGCGTGCTCGAACAGCTCGATATTCTGGAAGGTGCGCGCGATGCCCTGCGCGGCGATCGCGTGTGGCGGCAACCGCGTCAGGCTGCTGCCTTGCCACAGGATCTCGCCGCTGGTGGGCGGATAGATACGGCTGATCAGGTTGAACACCGTGGTCTTGCCAGCCCCGTTGGGCCCGATCAGCGTAAAGACCTCGCCGCGCCGCACATCGAAGCTCACGCCGCCAAGCGCCAGCACGCCGCCAAAGCGGACCGACAGGTCGCGCACGCTGAGAAGGGTGTCTGTCATGTGCGGGCCTCCTTATTTCAGGCGCTCGGAGCGCTGGAAGGCCTTCTGGCGCCGGAACATGCCCTGGCGATAGAAGGGAAACAGTTCCAGGTACGTGCGGATCTTGCACCAGCGCCCGTACAGCCCCATCGGCTCGAACAGCACGAAAGCCATCAGCACCAGCCCGTACACCAGCGCCTGCAGGCCGCTGGCTTGCCCGATGGCAGGCGGCAGGAGATCCTTCGCCAGCACGATCATCTGCGGCATGACGATCAGGAAGATCGCGCCAAGAAACGCGCCATGCACGGAGCCCAGCCCGCCCACCACAACCAGCAGCAGCAAGTCGATCGACTGGGCAATGCCGAACTGCTCGGGCGAGATATAGCGCAGCTTGTGGGCATACAACGCCCCCGCGATGCCAACCAGCGCGGCGGACAACGCAAATGACAAGGTCTTGTAGCGCGCCAGGTGGATCCCCATGCTCTGCGCCGAGATCTCGGAGTCCCGGATGGCGATGAAGGCCCGCCCCGTGGCGCTGCGCAGCAGGTTGAGCACGGCCAGCGTGGCCAGCAGGCAAACCGCGAGCGACAGGTAGTAGAACGCCACCGGCCCGTCAAGCACGTAGCCCCACAGCTGCGGCGCGGCCACCGGCAGGCCGGCATTGCCGCCGGTCACGCTCTCCCAGCGCGCCAGTACCTCCTCGACGATCAGGCCGAAGGCCAGCGTGGCGATCGCCAGGTAGATGCCCTTGACGCGCAATGCCGGCAGTCCCACCACCACGCCCGTCAGTGCCGACAGCGCAGCCGCGGCCAGCAAGGCCGGTACGAAGGGCACACCGTGGCCGGTCAGCCAGGCCTGCGTATAGGCGCCCACGCCAAGGAAGGCCGCGTGGCCGATCGACAGCAGCCCCGTGTAGCCGGACAGCACCATCAGGCCCAGGCCCGCGATGGCGTAGATCAGCACAAAACCAAGCTGCGCGATCCAGTAGCTGCTGGCCCAGCCCGGCGCGATCAGCAGGCAAGCCATCAGCAAGCCGTACCAGAACACATGGCCCGGGTGCCTGGCCAGGCGCAGGTCCTGGCGATAGTCGGTCTTGAAGAGGAATCGCATCGCGTGTCTACACCTTTTTGCGCAGGTTCTCGCCGAACAGGCCGTTCGGCTTGACCACCAGCATGATCAGCACCACGACATAGGCMGCGACGTCCTTGAAGCCCTCGGGCAGGTAAAAGCCCGCCAGCGACTCCACCACGCCGATCACCAGCCCGCCCACGATCGCGCCCGGCAGGCTRCCGAAGCCGCCCACCACCGCTGCGGGGAAGGCCTTGAGGCCGAGCATGCCCATGCTGGCGTGGACAAAGGTGATGGGCGCCAGCAGCAGGCCGGCGATCGCGGCCACCGACGCCGACAAGCCCCAGACCAGCCCGTTGAGCCGCCGCACCGGAATGCCCATGTAGTAGGCGGCAAGCTGGTTCTGCGAGCTGGCCTGCATCGCCACGCCGATGCGGCTGTAACGGAACACCAGGTAAAGCACCACGCAAAGCGCTGCGGTGACGCCGATCACCGCCACCTGCTCCACGCTCAGCACCAGCGCGCCAGTGCGCCACACCATGCCCTGGTAAGGCACCGGCAAGGTATGCGTGCCGGCGCCGATGCCCGGCACCATGGTGATCAGGCCGCGCATGACGTAGCCCATGCCGATGGTCAGCATCACCACGGTGAACTGCGGCTGGCCCAGGATGGGGCGAATCGCCAGGCGCTCGACCAGCATGCCGAAGCCGGCCATGCACGCCACCGTCAACGGCACGGCAAGGACCAGCGGCAACCCGAGCATGGTCAGCACCACGCCAGCGAAGGCGCCCAGCATCATGAACTCGCCTTGCGCGAAGTTCACCGTCTCGGTTGCCTTGTAGATCAGCACAAAACCCAGGGCGATCAGCGCGTAGATGCAGCCCAGCGCAATCCCCGAGATCGTCAGTTGCAGGATCTCCAATCTTGTCTCCTGTGCCGGCCGCCCTTTGCCGCGCGCGGCCGGGGGCGATCTCGGAATTGGGTGGGTCAAGCGCGCCCGGTGGCACCGGGCGCGACGCGTGCCGTCTTGCGCTTCGCCGCGTTGCGATTGCTGCGATTGCTGCCACCGTAACAAAACTACCGGCGTGGCTCTTGTGTGGACTGGCTGTATATGGACTGGGGATTACCCATGGTTGGCGCACCTGGCGCGGTACGCCGCCAAGGGATCAGCGGCGCACCAGCGCCACCGCAAGCTCGAATGCGCCGCCGGGATGCGCGACAGCGTCAAACGGCGGCTTGGGCCATTCCCATTGCCGGGCGGGGAACAGCGCGCGCATGGCGTTGATGTCGCAGTGATACGGCGGACCATCCACCACGCCCTGGCCAGCGCTGTCGCGGCGCATCTGTTTGGAAGTTTCCGATTTGGCAGGGCGACGCTGTTTCTTTGTACGGCGTTGGTTTTTGCACCCAAGAGACCATACGACATTGCCCTGCCGGGGGTGTCGCTGTTTATTTCATCGGCGATGGCGTTTGCACCCAAGTGCCATACGACATCCCCCTGCGGGGGCTGCCGGTCACTCTTCTTTGCGTCGGCAAAGAAGACTAACGAGAAGAAAGCCGACCCTGCCGGGCGCAGAGCAATCGGGCTTATGTGGGGCGCTGGTTTCGTCGTATGGCCAGCGGTTCTGCGGGCATCTGCCGGTACCGGATTAAGGGGCCACGAATCTGCCGATTTCCGGGATTCGTAGTACGGCCCCCGGTAGCGGAATCCTTGCCCGTTCGCCAATCTGCCGTTACCGGTGCGAAGTACCACGACACATCGCCTGCCAATGGTTTCGTGGTGGGGCGGGCGCGGTGGTGAAGGTCTTGGGCTAATCAAGGCGGTGCCACCGCGCCCACGACGGAACCGGTGCGTCTGCAACTTCGTGGCCGGCCACTGCGCGAGCGACAGACGGCTTGAAGCAAGTGATGTCCGCTACCGGGGGCCTCACCACGCATCCCGGAAGCTGGCAGGTTCGTGGCCAGTCAAGCCGGTACCGGCAGATGCCCGCCGGAACTCTGGGCCGTACGACGCAACCACCGAGGCCCAGATAGCCTTATTGCTCTGCGCCCGGCAGGGTCGGCTTTCTTCTCGTTAGTCTTCTTTGCCGACGCAAAGAAGAGTGACCGGCAGCCCCCGCAGGGGGATGTCGTATGGCCCTTGGGTCCAAAAACCATCGCCGCTCAAAGAAACAGCAACCAGCCCCGCCATGGACCACCCACCCAACATCCAATCCCCTATCCCATCCCCCTCAACCGCACCTTCAACACCTTCCCCGTTGGATTACGCGGCAACGCCGCCACCACCCGCAACGCACGCGGCAGCTTGTAGCGCGCCAGGCGCGGCTGCGCGAAGGCTTGCAGTTCCTCCAGCGTCAGGCTGGCGCCCGGCTTGAGCGCCGCCACGGCTACCACGTGCTCGCCCCAGCGCTCGTCGGGCGCGCCGATTACGGCGACTTCGGCAATGGCTGGGTGCTCGTACAGCACGCTTTCGACTTCGGCCGGGTAGACGTTCTCGCCGCCGGTGATCACCATGTCCTTCAGGCGGTCGCAGACGTAGTAGAAGCCGTCTTCGTCGACATAGCCGACGTCGCCGGTGCGGAACCAGCCGCCTTCGTAGAAGGCCGCGGCGGTGGCGTCCGGGCGGTTCCAGTAGGCTTTCATGATGTTGCCGCCGCGCGCGCAGATCTCGCCGCGGGCTTGTGGCTCGGTCAGTGGCTTGCCGTCGAAATCGCGGATGCAGACTTCGGTCATCATGGCTGGCGTGCCACAGGAGCCGAGCTTGTCCTGCGCGCGCTCCGGGGCGAGGAAGGTCGTCGCGGCGGCGGTCTCGGTCAGGCCGTAGCCCTGGTTGACCGGGATGCCGCGCCCGGCGAACAGGCGCAGCAGCGGCTCGGGCATGGGTGCGCCGCCGACCGAAATGCTCCGCAGGCTGGACAGGTCCGCCCGCGCGAAATCCGGGTGCTGGCTGACGAACAGCAGCATGGCGGGCACCGCGAAGCTGACCGTCACGCGGTGCTCGGCCACCGCCTGCATCACGGCAGCGGGGTCGAAGCTGCGCTGCAGCACGAGATGGCCGCCCGCCATCAGGATGGGCAAGCTCACGCAGCACATGCCGCCAACATGGAACAGGGGCGCGAAATTGAGCGCGACATCGGTGCTGGCGAGGTCGCTCAGCATCATCACGTTCAGGTTGTTGGCCCAGAAGTTGCCATGCGTGAGCATGGCGCCCTTGGGGTGTCCGGTGGTGCCCGAGGTGTACATCACCGCGGCCACCTCATCCGGGCCGGTGGGCACGGGCGGTGGCGCGGCATCGGCCTGCGCCATCCGCGACAACAGGCCTTCCCAGCCCGGCGCATCGGTGCGGCGCAGGTAGCGCTGGCATTCCAGCGTCGGGCGCGCTTCATCGATCAGGCCGGCGTAGTCTTCATCGGCAAACAGCGTATGCACGCCGGCATCGTTGAGGATAAAGGCCAGCTCCGGCCCGGTGAGCCGGAAATTGAGCGGCACGAAGATGGCGCCCAGCCAGCCGCAGGCGAACTGCGTCACCAGGAACAGCGGGTCGTTCAGGCCCAGGTAGCCCACGCGCTGCCCGCGTCCGACGCCGCCCGCAGCCAGCACGGCGGCCATCTTTTGGGCGTCGGCCACCAGCTCGGCATAGGTCCAGGTCTGCCCGGCGCAGGTCAGTGCGGGGCTGCGGGGGCTGCGCGCAGCGCGGCGGCACAGCCATTGCGCCATGCCGAGCGCCAGGAAGGCGGCGCTGTCCGGCTGGGTGGGCGATGCATTGTTCATCGGCGGCTTCCTTGTTCAGTCGTTGCAGACACCGTCGGCGCGCCCTGCCCGGCGCGCGCCGCGCCGGTTGTTTTACCTGCCGGTCCAGACCGGCCTGCGCTTCTCGTTGAAGGCGGCCAGGCCTTCGCGCGCGTCTTCGGTCATCGCCAGCAGCGCGATCTGGCTTTCGGTATAGGCGATGCCTTCGGAAAAGCTCATCGACGCCATCGCTTGCATGGCGTACTTGCCGCGCCGGATCGCGGTGGGCGACTTGTCGGCCACGCGGGCGACCAGCCATTCGGTGCGCGCGTCCAGCTCGCCCGGCGCGGCCAGGTGGTTGACCAGCCCGGCGGTCTTGGCCTCGGCGGCGGAAAACGGCTCGCCGCTGATGCACCACTCGCGCACCAGCCGCGGCGGCGCCAGGGTCTGCAGCAGGCTCAGCACCTGCATCGGGAACACGCCTACCTTGACCTCCGGCAGGCCAAACAAGGCGTTGTCGGCGGCTACCGCCATATCTGTCATGCACAGCAGCCCCATGCCGCCGGCCATACAGGTGCCGTTGATCCGCGCAATGCTGGGCAGCGTGGCTTGCTGGGATTCGCGCAGCATGTCGGCGTAATCCACATTGGGCTGCGAGAGGTCGAAGGCAAAGCCCTTGCCCGGCTGCAGGTCGCCACCGGCGCAGAAGGCTTTGTCGCCGGCGCCGGTCAGCACGATGGCGCGGATGGCGGGGTCTGCGTGCGCGGCGCGGTAGCCCGCCCGGATGCCGGCCACGACTTCCTTGTTGATGGCGTTGCGCTTGTCTGGCCGGTTGATGGTGATCCAGAACGCGGCGCCGCGTTTTTCATGGAGGACGGCTGGGGTTTCCGATTCGCTCATGGTGCTCCGCAGGTTAGGCTGTGTCTGTGTGTTGGGATGCGGTCTGAGGGGTGACGTGGCAACCGGATCAGGCCGCTCGGACCGCTCAGGCCGCTCAGGCCGCAGCCTTGACCGGTTCCGCCGGCGGCGCCTCGAACTCGATCTCCGCGATCACGCGCATGGCGGCAGCCTGGTCGCCAACCTGCACGTGCACGGCGCCCACCCGGCCGGCGGCCGGGGCTACGTGGATGTGTTCCATCTTCATGGCTTCCAGCGTGACCATGGGCTGGCCCGCCTCGACCTGGTCGCCGGTGGCCACCATCACGTTGACCACGCGGCCGTTCATGGAGGCGCGCAGCTTGCCGTCTCCGGCAGCCTCGCCAGCCCTGGCGGCGGCGGCCCGCGTGTGGTCCTCGATGCGCAGCGGCGTGCCCTGATAGTGCAGCAGCAGCGTGCTGGCGTCGCGATGGAAGGTGGCGCTCTCGACCAGGCCATCGCAGTTGAAACGTACCGAATGCCCGGTTAGCGCGATGGTCTCGAAGGCAAAGCGCGCCTCGCCCATGGCAACCTCGAAGCGATTGCCTCCGCTAAATGCCAGGCTGGCCTGATGCTCCGCACCGTTGACCCGGAAGCGCAGACCGATGGGCAGCGTGGGGGCCAGGCTCGCGGCTGGCGCGCCCGGCTGGCGCTCCGGCGAGGTTTCATACAGGAGCAGCGCCGCCAGCGCGGCGGCGCGCTGGCGTAGTGCCGCATCGGGTTGCAGCAGTGCGTCCTGGTGCTGGCCGATGAAGGCGGTGGTGGCCTCTCCCGCGGCAAAGGCGGGATGGGCGAGGCAGCGGGCAAGGAACACCTGGTTGGTGGTGACGCCAAGCGCCACCAGGTCKTCCAGGCCTTGCGACAGCTTGCGCCGCGCTTCGTCGCGTGTCCCGCCGTAGCTGATGAGCCTGGCGATCATGGAGTCGTAGTACGGCGGGATCGCGGCGCCACTGCCCAGCGCATGCTCCACGCGCAAGGCGGGCGGGGCCTGCCACAGTGCCATCTCGCCGCTTTGCGGCATAAAGCCTTGATCGGCGTCTTCGGCGCACAGCCGCACTTCGACGGCGTGGCCGGAAAAGCGCACGTCGTCCTGCTTGAGCGGCAGTGGCTCGCCCGCGGCAATCCGCAGTTGCAGCGCCACCAGGTCCAGGCCGGTGATGGCCTCGGTCACGGGATGCTCCACCTGCAGCCGCGTGTTCATCTCCATGAAGTAATAGTTGCCGTCGCGGTCGAGCAGGAATTCCAGCGTGCCGGCGCCTTCGTAGCCGATCGCCTTGACGGCGGCCACGGCGGTGGCGCCCATGCGGGCCCGCAGCTCGGGGCTCACCGCGGGCGATGGTGCCTCCTCGATCAGTTTCTGGTGGCGCCGCTGCACCGAGCAATCGCGCTCGCCCAGGTGGATGGCGTTGCCATAGCGGTCCGCCAGGATCTGGATCTCGATATGGCGCGGTTCCACCACGGCCCGCTCCAGGATCACCTCGGGATCGCCGAAGGCGCCCTGCGCCTCCGAGCGCGCGCTGCGCAGCAGCTCGGGAAAGGCCCGCGCGTGCGGCACCAGCCGCATGCCCCGCCCGCCCCCGCCTGCCGTGGCCTTGATCATGACCGGGTAGCCGATGCGCTCGGCCTCGGCGCACAGGCGCGCCTCGTCCTGGTCCTCGCCCTGGTAGCCCGGGATGCACGGCACGTCGGCGGCCATCATCAGCCGCTTGGCGCCAGCCTTGTTGCCCATGGCCACGATGGACTCGGCCGACGGGCCGATGAATACGAGCCCCGCCTCGCGGCAGGCGCGGGCAAAAGCGGCATTCTCCGCCAGGAAGCCGTAGCCGGGATGCACGGCATCGGCGCCGCAACGCCGCGCCGCCTCGATGATGGCGTCGATGCGCAGGTAGGACTGCGCCGGCTGCGCCTCGCCGATATGCACCGCCTGGCCGGCCTCCTGGACATGGCGCGCGCCGGCATCGGCGCTGGAGTAGACCGCCACCGTGCGGTAGCCCAGCGCGGTGGCGCTGCGCATCACGCGCAAGGCGATTTCGCCCCGGTTGGCGATCAGGATCTTTTGAAATGGCGTGGGCTGCTTCATGGTGGCCTGGTCTGCTCTCTTGTCTTTAGCTTCGAACGCTTACTTCGACTGGGGGAAGGTGCCCATGAACTTGCACAGGATCTGCATCATGACCTCGTCGGCGCCGCCGCCGATGGAGGTGAGCCGCCCGTCGCGGAAAATGCGCGAGATCGGGCTTTCCAGCACGTAGCCCATGCCGCCCCAGAACTGCAGGCAGCGGTCCGCCACCTCGCGCGACAGCCGGCCGGCCTTGAGCTTGGCCATGGTGGCCAGGCGGGTGGCATCCTCGCCACGCACCATCATCTCCACGGCGCGCCAGCACAGGGCGTGCAGCGCTTCCACCTCGGTCTGCAGCTCGGCCAAGGTGTAGTGCACCCACTGGTTGTCCAGGATGGAGCGGCCAAATGCCTTGCGCTCGCGGGTGTACTCGATGGTGAGGTCGATCGCCTTGGCGCATCGGCTGGCGGAGCTGAGCGCGCCCCACAGGCGCTCCACCTGGAACTGCTCCATCTGGTAGGTAAAGCCCATGCCTTCCTCGCCGATGCGGTAGCGCTGCGGCACCCGCACGTCGTCGAAGTACAACTGCGCGGTATCGGACGAGTCCATGCCGATCTTGCGGATCTTCTTGGCCACCGAAACGCCGCGGGTCTTCATTGGCACCACGATCAGCGTCTTGTTGCGGTGCGGCGCTGCGTCCGACGTATTGGCCAGCACGCAGCAGAAGTCCGCCTGGGTGCCATTGGTGGTCCACATCTTGCCGCCGTTGATGATGTAGTCGTCGCCGTCGCGCCTTGCGGTAGTCTTGATCGAGGCCACGTCGGAGCCGCTGCCCACTTCCGAGACGCCCAGGCAGGCCACGTACTCGCCGCGGATCGCGGGCGCCAGGAATTCGCGGCGCAGCTCCGCGCTTCCGTGGTGGGCCAGGGCCGGGGTAGCCATGTCGGTCTGCACCCCGATGGCCATGGGCACGCCGCCGCAGTTGATGTCGGACAGCGTTTCCGCGAGCACCGCGCTGTAGGAGTAGTCGAGCCCCATGCCGCCATCCTCTTCCGGCTTGGACAGGCCCAGCAGGCCCAGATCGCCCATCTTGCGGAAGACGTCATGCGCGGGGAAGATCTCGGCCTCTTCCCAGGCGTCCACGTGCGGATTGACCTGCTCGGCGATAAAGCGCTTGATGGTGGCGCGCAGCGCCTCGTGTTCGGGTGTCAGTAGCATGTCGCTGGTCTCCGTTCGTTCTTTCGTATGTCTGTTCTGGCTGGGTCGGTTGCCCTGAGTCCGTGGCCGTCAGGGCCGCGCAACCCCGAATTGCATGGCTTGCGGCGTCCTGGCATCGCCCTCGCGGCAGACCGCCAGCACATTGGCCAGCACCGCGCGCGTATTGCGCGGGTCGATCACGCCGTCGTCCAGCACATGGGCGCTGGTGACAAACACGCTCATCTGGCGGTCGAAGCGCTCGACGATGCCTTTCTGCAGCGCTTCCAGCTGGTCGGCATCGACCTGTCCGCCTTTGCGCTTCATGGCGGCCTCGGTCACGATGGCCATGGTGCGCGCGGCCTGCTCGCCGCCCATCACGGCGGTCTTGGCATTGGGCCAGGAGAAGCAGAAGCGCGGATGGAAGCCGCGCCCGCACATGCCGTAGTTGCCCGCGCCGAACGACGCGCCGCAATAGATCGTGATCTGCGGCACGGTGGCGTTGCTCACCGCCTGGATCATCTTGGAGCCGTGCTTGATGATGCCGGCTTCCTCATAGCTGCGGCCCACCATGAAGCCGGTGGTGTTGTTCAGGTACAGGATGGGCGTGCGCGACTGGCAGCAGGCCTGGATAAAGTGCGTGGCCTTGGTCGCGCCGGCCGGATCGATCGGGCCGTTGTTGGTGATGATGCCCAGCGGCCAGCCCTCGATCTTGATATGGCCGCACACGGTGGCGCCGCCATAGTTCTCACCGAACTCCAGGAAGTCGGAATCGTCGGCAATGCGCGCGATCACCTCCTTCATGTCGACCGGCCGCTTATGGTCCATCGGCATCACGCCGAGCAGCTCCTCGGCATCAAAGCGCGGCGGCTTGTAGCTGCGCGGCGCGGCGGCGGGCTGGTCGCGGTGCCAGTCGATCTTGCCCAGGATCTCGCGGGCGATGCGCAGCGCATCGCGGTCGTCCTCGGCCAGGTAGTCGCCCAGGCCGGAGACCGAGGTATGCATCACGGCGCCACCGAGTTCCTCCTCGGTGGCCACTTCGCCCGTCGCTGCCATCAACAGCGGCGGACCAGCCAGGAAGGCGCGCGAGCGGCCCCGCACCATGATGATGTAGTCCGACAAGCCGGTCTGGTAAGCCCCACCCGCCGTGGACGAGCCATGCGTCACCGTCACCACCGGCAGCCCGGCCGCCGACAGGCGCGCCAGGTTGCGGAACAGGTTGCCGCCCCGCACGAAATCCTCGACCTTGTAGGTCATCAGGTTGGCGCCGGCGCTCTCCACCAGTTGCACATAGGGCAGCTTGTTCTCAAGCGCGATCTCCTGCACCCGCAGCTGCTTGTCCAGCCCCTTGGGTTGCAAGGCACCGGCGTTGATGCCCGAGTCCGAGGCGCTGATCATGCAGCGCAGGCCCGACACAAAGCCGATGCCCGCGATCAGGCCGCCGCCGGGCACGCTCTTGTCCAGGTCGGGGTTGTCCAGCCCCAGCCCGGCCAGCGACGACAACTCGATAAACGGCGCGCCCGGATCCAGCAGCAATGCCAGCCGGTCGCGCGGCAGCAGCTGCCCGCGCTTCTCGAAGCGCTCGCGCGAGGCGGCGGACAAACTGGCGGCGCGCTGCTCGAAGGCGCGGATACGCGCCAGCAGTGCCAGCATGCCGGCGCGGTTGGCCTGGAATGCTTCACTGCTGGCGGAGAGYCTGGATTCGATATTTGCCATGTGGGTTCACTGTTCGGGGCGGTGCGCCRGTGTGAAGCCATGGTAGGGGTGGGAGCCAGCAGGGTCTTGCGAGAACTGGCTGTGCTGCATTGCGCCTTCGTACCTTTGTGCCTTTGCGCTTTTGCGCGACAGGTGCCGGAAGTACGTCAACCTATGCGCAATCGCACCCTGAACTTCGGCAGCAAGGCACTCGGCGCATAGGAAAGCTTGGTCTGGCGGAAGTTGTCCAGCCCCATGTCCTGTTCGAAATTCAGCCACGCTACCGGGCGTGGATACGCCGTGCAGAAGTGGTGGAACATGTACTGGTAGATGCCCTTGCAGGCCGCCAGGCCTTTGGCGAAGCGCATGGCGAAGACCGTTGGGCGGATCTCCTGCGCCAGCACGAAGCCCACGGGCTGCCCCGCTACCTCGTACAGGAAGCCTTCCAGGCCAAGCCGTTCGGCGTGTTGGAGGGCCTCGCCGCAGGGAGTGTCGTCGGCTTCGCCGTGCGCCTTGTGCTTGGCTTGCATCCAGCCTTCATGCACGGCCAGGGCTTGGTCGGCCAGTCCGGGGTGGTAGACGCGCGCGGTGACGGCATGCGTGGCCAGCAACTGCTTCATCAGGTTGCGCTTCTTGGCCAGCGTAGTGCCACGATAGGCCGTGAAGTTGGCGGCGGGATAGAGGTAGTCGGCGTCGGCGCGCGATGCCGTCCAGGTGAAGATGCCGGGGTCCAGCCGCGCGACCTGGGCCGTGGACAGCGGATAGAAGCAGGCATGCTCGCGGAGCAGCGCCCGCAGCACGTCAACCGGCGTGGTTTCCAGCGCGAACAGCGGCAGCACGTGGCGCGCGCCGTCATAGGTCACGCCGCTGATATGCGGATAGCCGCCGCCGACATAGCGKTAGGCGTGCGCTTGCCGGAACAGGTACAGGTTGGCGAAGACGTGCTCGGAGAGGCAGGTTTCGCCGGGATCGGCGCTGAGCCCGCGCAGCGCTGCGTCGATCCCGGCGGCAAGCGCCGGTACCAGCGGCTCGCCGTGCGTGGCCTGAACGGGCGCTGCGGTGCCGTTCACCCTGCCGAAGCCGTGCGCAACACGCGCGTGCCGGCGGCCGGCCCGGTGGCGGGTGGCCCGGCGAAGCACTGGGCCTGCGCCAGCCATTGCCGGGCCGGCCCGGCGCTGTATTGCAGGCGGGTATCGTCCAGATGCCGGCGCTGCGTGACCAGCAGGCAGAAGTCTTCCGCGCTGCCGCGCACGTAGTTGTCCCGCTGCGGTTCGTTCCAGACCCACTCGCTGCCATCGGGCGCGCTCAGCGCGATATAAGGCGCGGGCCCCGGCACCGGCTCACCGCGGTTGACGAAGGTCCAGCCGTAGGTGGTGGCGCCGATATGCGCGATGTGCTTGAGGCGGGMGGTGGGCGCGCGGGCCTGGCCTGCCGTATCCCAGATGTCCTGGCCATGGGCCCAGGTCTCCATCAGCCGCGCGGTGGCAAAGCTGCGGGCGCTCATGGGCGGACCGTACCAAGGCAGGCGGGCCTTGGGGTCGAGCGCGGCCAGGGTCTGCACCAGCCGCTCGTACAGCGGCTGCCAGTACGCCAGCAAGGCGGGGCCGTCCAGGTGGCCATAGGTATCGCGCGCCACGGCGCTGATATGCCCGCCCCCCGCCATCAGCGCGTTGAGTGCTTGCGCGTCGCGCAGGAAGGCTTGCGGGTCGGTGGCAGCCTGCAGCGCGGTCTGGTCGAAATAGCACAGGTGGGCGATCTCGTCCCAGGCGCTCCAGTCATAGAAAGCGCTTGGCTCGCGCCATTGCGCGGGGGTGAGCGTGGCGCAAAGCGCGCCCAGCTCGCGGTATTCGTCCAGCAGGTCCTGGCAGGTTGCTTTCATGGGGTGTATCTGGCTGCCGTTGGCGGCAGGCCTGGCGAGGTTCGATGGCTTCGATTCTGGCGCGCGGCGCGCCGTTGGTCTTGTGCAAAGTGGTTGCGCCTGGCCAGCTACGCGGGGCGATAGGCCGTCATCGGCGGCAGGCCATGCAGCGCGAGCTTGCGCGAGCCCGCGAAGATGTCGCGCGGCTTGAGCCCGTACACACGGCGGATGGAGTGGCTGAAATGCGTGGAATCCGGATAGCCGGTATCCAGCGCGACCTCGGCCAGGTTGGCCTCCTGGGTGACGTAGTGCAGCAGGCTGCGCGCGCGCTTCCAGGTGCGGAACGTGCGGAACGGCGTGCCGACCTCCTCCTTGAACAGGTGCAGGAAGCGGGAAAACGACAAGTTGGCGTCGCGCGCATGGTCGCTGGCGGCGCTACGCCCGCCCGGGTCGGTCTTGATCTGACGCACTGCCGCATCGATGCGCGGATCGAGCGCGCGCGGCGCCAGCGGCTCGCCCAGCAACAGCGCATCGAGCAGCCCGGCGCCCAGCTCTGGCCGCCGCATGCCGCGCAGCTGGGCGATCAGGTCGCGCGCATGCTGCGCCATGCGCGGGGCCGCCAGCGCGCCGCCGGGCCCGCGCAGCAGCGGCGGCAAGCGGGACATATCGACGGTCTCGGGCTCGATCAGGAAGCCGCACAGGCTGCGGCTGTCGGAAGCGATGCGGTGCGCGACGTAGGGCGGCACGAAGGCAATCTCGGCGGTTTCCCACTCGCCATCCGCCACGCTCAGGCGAAACGGTGCATCCAGCGCCACATAAAGCAGGATGGCGCCGATGGAGCGCACCGACGGCGCGCCGAGCAGCCCGACGTAGAGCACGCGGTCGGGGTCGATCCACATGAAGCTTCCGCTCGGGCGCCCGCACGGCAGGCCCRTGACGTCAGGTGTGCATGGCAAAACTGGCTGCATCTGAGTCTCACTGTTCGCGGCGCCGCGCGTGGCTGAATGGCTGACGTGACTGATGTGGCTGACGGCTGGCGCCTGGTTCGGCAAGAACGCGCGGGCAGCCGCCCTGCGGCCTTGCGCGCCTGCGTCATGATGCCAGCGATGGCGGCTGAAGAGCCGCCGGATGGGGGTTTATCCCGATGCCGCATGCCGTGTCGGCATCCGGCCTGGCTCAGGCGCCCAGTGCCCGCGCCAGCGCCGGTGGCACCCGCACCGGCATGGCCAGCAGGACCTGGCCCATCCCCTTGCCCAGCGGATCGTTGCGCAGCGACGCCATGCCGCCGCCGCCCAGCGCCTGCTCGCACAGGAAGTTGAAGGCGCCGATGCCGGGCAGGCAGTAACGCGTCACCCTGCCCTTGACGTTGTGCGCAAGGAATGCGGCCACGGCGGCCTCCGTGAGCTGCGCTTCGATCAGCGGCAGGTAGGCGGCGTCGCGCGCGATGATGCCGATGTTGGAGAAATCGCCCTTGTCGCCACTACGCCCGTACGCCAGCCGGATCAGCGGCACGTCGACCCAGTCCGCGGCAGGCTCGGTAGCGGCAGATGGCGTCGACACGCGGGCTGGCTCGGCCGCCGGCACCGTGCTGGTCTGCGCATCGCTTGCGCAGACCAAGGCCGCCGGCAGCGGCACCGGCTGTTCGTCAAGCCACACGGCAGGCTGGACCCGCGTTTTTGGCACCAGGAAGGGAAACTGCTTGATGGCCATGCTGACCGATGGCCGCCCGCCTACCCCGGTGGTGCCGGGCGACCATGAAGTGCCTGCCGGCGCGATCTCGCGCGCGAACATCTCCAGCGCGCGMTTGTCAGGATGCGTCACCGCCAGCCACATCACCGCCTCGAACAAGGCCGGTTGCGGCACATGCGGGCCAAAGGCCGCGGCGGTGCCGAGCACGTCCAGCCGGGTCTCGGTGAAATCCGGCTGCCCGGCCCGCGCCAGCATGCCGCGGGTGCGCGCCAGGAAGGCCTCGCCGCTGCGGCGCGCCTTGCGCACGGCATCGAAGCCCACGATGGTCAGTTGCGCCGAGCAGCGGTAGCCGTCGGCATAGGTGGCCGAGACCTTGTAGCTGTCGGTAGGCGGGCGGCCCTTGGCGCCTTGTACTTCCACCAGGTCCGGCCCGGCCTGGCGCAGCGTGACGCCGGTGAAATCGCAGATCACGTCAGGCAGCAGGTAGGCAGCGGGATCCCCTATCTCGTACAGCATCTGCTCGCCGACGGTGGCGGGGCTGACCAGCCCGCCAGTGCCGGGCGGCTTGCCGACCAGGAAGGTGCCATCCGCCCGGCAGGTCACTACCGGGTAGCCGATATTGGCCCAGTCCGGTACCTGCTCCCAGTCGGTGTGCAGGCCGCCGGTGGCCTGGCAGCCGCACTCGATGATGTGTCCCGCCAGGCTGCCCGCGGACAGCAGGTCGTAGTCGGTGGGGCGCCAGTTGAACTCGTGCATCAGCACGCCCAGCGTCACCGCGCTGTCCACGCAGCGCCCGGTGATCACGATATCCGCGCCGGCATCCAGCGCGGCCCGGATCGGCACGGCGCCCAGGTAGGCGTTGGCCGTCAGGATGCGGGCCGGCATCGCGGCGCCGCTTTGCATGTCGCGCGTGCCTGCCTCGCGCAGCGCGCCGAGCTGCGGCAACAGGTCGTCGCCGTCAACTACCGCCACCCGCACCGTCACGCCGAGCTCCTCGGCCAGCTTGCGCACCGCCGCCGCGCAGGCCCGCGGATTCACGCCGCCGGCATTGCTCACGATGCGGATGCCCTTTTCCATGGCTGGCTTGAGCACCGAGCGCAGGGCCCCGGTGACAAAATCCAGCGCATAGCCGGCTTCCGGGTTCTTCAGCCGCGCCGCAGCCAGCAGCGACATGGTGAGTTCGGCCAGGTAGTCGAACACCAGGTAGTCGATGTCGCCCTTGTCCACCAGCTGGACCGGGCCGATTGCGCTATCGCCCCAGAAACCGGAGGCGCCGCCTATCCGCACGTTTTCCTTGCCCTGCCGACTTTGCTTGTTCATGGACGCGCTTCCCCTTTCGCCTCAGTCATCGATTGCCGTTGTCATCGGCGAGTGATGGCTCGCCGGCCTTGCTGGCACGATAGCGAGTTGCGCGCATGGCGTCTTGCGTCAATTGGCTTCGAATTGGCTTAGGCGCGGCGCGTGCCCTGGCGGATCCATATATGCAAAGTGCAAATCGTTATTTCCCAAAAAGAGACGCCGGCTTTATATTCGACCGCTTTCATTCGACCACTTTCGCCGGCTTGACTTGCCCGCCGGCGCCCCCCCACCCCCGCTGCTGGAGCATTGCCTTGAGTCACGTCCTTACGCTGGGCGACACCCTTTCCTGGCCAGCGCGCTACCTGCCGCGCAAGACCGCGCTGGTCGCCGGCATGGGGCCAAGCCGCCGCACCTGGACCTATGCCGAGCTGGATGCGGAGGTGAACCGCCACGCCCACGCGCTGCTGTCGATCGGCGTGGGCCATGGCGACGTGGTTGCGGCCTTCCTCTACAACACGCCAGCCTTTGTGTTCAGCATGCTGGCTGCGGCCCGGGTGGGCGCGATCTTTAATCCGATCAACTACCGGCTGGCCGCCCAGGAACTGGCCTTCATCCTGGAGGACGGCAAGGCCAGCGCGCTGCTATTCGAGCAGGAAGGCTGCGCCGTGGTGGAAAAAGCCGCCGAGCTGGCCCCGGGCACGACACGCTGGATCTACGCGGACCCCGAGCCGGCACCCGCCTTTGCCACGCACCACCTGGCCACGCTGGCCGCGGGGCAGCCGCATGACGCGCCCGGCATCGCCGTGGACGAAAACGATCCCTGCATCCTGATGTACACCAGCGGCACCACCGGCCGCCCCAAGGGCGTGCTGCACACGCACCGCAGCAAGCTCGCGCACAACGCGATGATGCATCAGGCCATGACGCTGTCGCGCGAGGACGTGGGCTTGTCGATTGCGCCGCTGAACCACACGGCGGAGCTGCACACCAGTTTCCTGCCACGCCTGCAGCTGGGCGCCACACAGGTGCTGCAGCGGCGCTTCGATGCCGGCGAGGCCTGGCAACTGGTCGAGGCCGAGAAAGTCACGCACTTCTTCGCCGCGCCGACCATGGTCGGCATGATGCTTAACCATCCGGACGCCCACACGCGCGATGTGTCGTCGCTGCGGCTGGTGGAGTACGGCGGCGCATCGATGGCGCCGCACCTGATCCGCGAGTGGGACCGCGTGGTTGGCGCGGGGCTGGTGCAGGTGTATGGCACCACCGAGATGGGGCCCTGCATGTCCGTGCTGTATCCGCATGAGCAGCTCAGCCACGCCGGCTCGGCCGGACTGCCCTCGCTCAATCACGACCTGGTCGTGGCGGCGCTGCGCGACGACGACGCCCCGACCGATCCGGCCCAGCCTTGCGCACCCGGAGAAGTCGGCGAGATCCTGGTGCGCGGCCCGTGCATGATGGCCGGCTACCTGAACCGCCCGGACGCCAACGCGCGCGCCCTGGCCCACGGCTGGTACCACACCGGCGACCTCGGCAGCCTGGACGAGGACGGCTACCTGTGGGTGCGCGATCGCATCGACTACATGATCAATTCGGGCGCCGAGAACGTGTATCCGCGGGAAGTCGAGGATGCGCTGATCGAACACGCTGCCGTGCTGGAAGTGGCGGTCATCGGCGAGCCGGATGCTACCTGGGGGCAGGTTGTCGGCGCCTATGTGGTGGTCAAGCCCGGGGCGCAAGCTACCGCGGCAGTGCTCGATGGCTTCCTGGTGCATGGCGACCGGCTKGCTGCCTACAAGCGGCCGCGCCGGTATCACTTCGTCGATGCGCTACCGAAGACCACGAGTGGGAAAATCCAGAAGCACTTGCTGCGGGTGAAGTAAAGGCCGGGCCATGGGAACGCATGAAAATCAATGGCTTATCAGCATGTGTTGATGTCAGGGGCTAGGCATTCCGGTGTGGAAACGTCCTCGAAATTGCCAATGAATTCAACCGGTTGCACCCTGCTATCAATGCTAGATCTAGCATTAAGATAAACCGTCTTTACACCTTGAACCTTGGTGGCCGGGCGGGCCTGATCGGCCGAGCCTTTCGTATCGGCGGGCGTGCTGCCCGCGCGGTATCCGCGTCCGGCTCCCCCCGGTTTTCCAATTGCTGCCGGTACTCGGCCAGCAAGCCATCCTGTTGCCGGACCCGCTCATCGAGCACAGCCACGGCATTCCCCACCTTTGCCAGTTCCTCGGCCTGCCGCCCCGCGGCTGCGGCCGCGTCCGCCAGCTTTTGCTGGGCAGCCTTGCGCTCGTTGTCCAACAGGCGCTGCCCTTCACGCAGCGCCAAGCGCGCGCCGTCCAGTTCCAGCGCCATGCGCCGCTCATTGGCGCCAAAGCGATCCGCCATGGTTTCGCGCTCCTTGTCCCAAGCGGCACGCTGGCTAGCGGTATCGCGCAGCAGCGCGTCTTTCTCTGCTTGCGCGCGTCCCAGCGCGGCGCGTACTGCGTCGTTCTCCGCCTGTTGCGCTATCAGTTGCGCCTCGGCGCGGGCGGCGCGTTCGCTGGCTTCATCCCGGGCGCGCGCCAGTTCGGCCACGGCGTTGTCGGCAGCGTCCAGCTTCGCCATCAGGATGGCGCGCTCCTGCGCCAGCGCGGCCTGCTCTGCCTCGACGGCTGCCCTCGCCAGCGCCAGCTCCGATTCCCGCGTGGCATAGCTTGCCGACACGCTGGCCCGGGCCTCGGCTTGTGCCGCATCCCATAAATAGCGTGCGGCCTGGTGCACCGGCTCGGGCAGGCTCGCTGGCGCCGCAAACGCCTGCGGGTCCTGCAAACGCGCGCCCAGCCCGGCGAACCAGGCATCCAGGTGCGGGCTGACGGTATTGGGCGAGCCGCGCCCAAGATGCAGCCGGATCCGTTCGATGGTTGGGCGCTGGCCGGCCAGCAGCAGGGCATCGGCGGCTTGCCAGACATCTTGCTGGGTGATGGAACGGGAGCGCGTGGCGGGCAGATTGGCGTTTTGCATGGTCCGGGCAAGTTTTTGGGCGGCGTTGGATCTCGCCTCAAGAATAAGGCACGATAATGAATGGTTATCGGGCCTTATCTGATCTTGTTGTATAATTTAATACAGCATACATCATATTTATTATGATTTCTGAAGAACTACCCCTATTCCTCGGTGACCAGGCCGAAAACCTGCCAAATCGCCCGGATTCCCCCAGCCTGAAGCCCGCTCATGCCGACTTTCCCGCGCCGCTGCGCCCGTCCGAACTCGACCCGCTTGGCCGCCAGGCCGCGCAAGCGCTGTACCGCGAGGGTGAATCCGCCAACACGGTGGCCAGCTATCGTTCCGCCTTACGGTATTGGGCAGGTTGGTTCGCGCTGCGCTACGGCCAGCCGATCGCCCTTCCCTTGCAGCCGGCGGTCATCATCCAGTTCGTCGTAGACCACGCCACGCGGACCACACCCCAGGGGCAGACGAGCGAATTGCCGCCGGCCATCGATGCGGCACTGGTCGCTAGCGGACTCAAGGCGCGCGCCGGCCCACCGGCGTTGGCCACGCTGATGCACCGGCTGGCCGTGATTGCCAAGGCACATCGGCTGGAGAACCTGGATAACCCCTGTGCTGACCCGGCCGCGCGTGAGCTGGTGGCGCGTACGCGCCGGGCCTATGCCAAGCGCGGCGAGCGCCCGGCGCGCAAGGCGGCGCTGACGCGTGAGCCGCTATCCCGGCTGCTGGAGACCTGTGACGATTCGCTGATCGGCCTGCGCGACCGTGCGCTGCTGCTGTTCGCCTGGTCCAGCGGTGGCCGGCGGCGCTCCGAGGTGGCGGGCGCCACGCTGGCCAACCTGCGGCGCCTCGCGCCGGGCGAGTTCGTCTATCAACTAAGCTGGTCCAAGACCAACCAGGCCGGGGCCGACCTGCCGGACAACGCCAAGCCGGTGATCGGCGCGGCGGGCGCGGCGCTGGAGGCCTGGCTGGCGGCTGCAGGGATTGGCGATGGCGCGATCTTCCGGCGCGTGCGCCGTGGCGGGCATGTGGGTGAGGCGCTGTCCGACGCCGCCGTACGCAAGATCGTCAAGCAGCGTTGCGAGGCGGCCGGGCTGGAGGGCGATTTTTCGGCGCACTCGCTACGCTCGGGTTTTGTGACCGAGGCCGCTTCACGCCAGGTGCCGATGGCCGAGGCCATGGCCATGACGGGGCACACCAGCGTAGCGACGCTGGTGCGGTATTTCCGGGCGGCGGATGCCCGGCGCTCGGTGGCGGCTGACCTGATCGGCGTGCCGAACGAGGATGCCGAGCCGTGACAGCTGTTGCGGCCTTCCGTAACGTCTTAAATCTGTTTCTGATGCCGAGAATCCAAGGGCGCCACAATCCGGGGAGAACAGCCGGCGCTGCTGGACAAGCTGCCCTGGGGCGAACAAGAATATGGGCCGGGTTGCGCACACGCCCACCAGTTCGACAATCACCGCGACCGCCACCGGCGGTACCAACTGGAGACTGCCATGCGGCACTGGCTTGTCCTGCTTGTGCTTGCCTGCTGCATGGGCCTGGCCCACGCCGGCAAATGCGTAAGCGGCAATAAAACGCTCTACACCGACTCTGCCTGCCCGGCCGGCTGGCAGGGCGCGGCGCTGGGCGGCAATCTCTCCCGCATCAGCCCCGAGCCGGCTACCGACGCGGCCAACCAGCAGTTCCTGAAAAAGCGCGAGGCGGAGGAGCGCGAATACCAGGCACGCCTGGCGCGCGAGCAAAACGAGGCCGCCCGCACCGAGGTCAACCAGTGTTACTGGCTGGCCAACCAGATGCGGCTGCTGGAGTCCGACTACAGTGCGCGCCGCCTGGCTCGCCTGCCGGAGCAGGAGGACTACCGCCGGCGCTACCGTAACCTGCGCGACCAGCAGGCGCGGCTGCGCTGCTGAGGCCAGGGACATCGTTCGAGTGGTTGAATGAATACCATCCCTTGCCAGCAGCCGAACCCCGACGCGGCCATGTATGCCAACAAGGCATCCCGCAAGGCAAGCCAGCGCTAACCCTAGGGGTTGCAGCCAAGCCACGCGCCCGCCGCCGGGCGCGCCCTCCTGCCTATACTGACAAGCGGCCCCACTGAGCCGATAAGAAAAGGAGAATGGCTATGCCACACGAGCAATTCCTGGCCAAGCAGGAGGATCGCCGCAGCGGCCTGCGCGCGCTGCGGGCCGCGCTCTTGAAGGTGCACAAGGAAGTGATCGCACTGAATCGCGCGGAGTACGAACGCCTGCATGGCCCGATCCCGGCCGGGCTGTTCGTGCAGGTTGTCACCGAGGAGACCTATTTCCGCTGGCTGGACCCGCTCTCGCGGTTGATCATCGAGATCGACGAAGAGCTGGACGCGCCCGAGCATCACGATGAAACCTGCAGGGCGGTGGCCGCGGCTACCGAGAAATTGTTTGGCCCCGACAGCGACCCKGCGTTTCGTGACCGCTACCAGCAAGCGCTCCAGGACGAGTCAGGCGTGATCGTGGCGCATGGGCAACTGATGAAAGTCGTCGCGCAGTTGCGGCAACTGGTCTAGCGGGGCGGCCCGGCCGCTCTGGCAGGATGCGCGGACTCGGTGTTTCGTCTATTTTTTTGGGCGGGTGACGCGTCCGTGGTCCACCGAAATCGGATCGCTGGCTGGAAAAGTTTCCCTCAGGGCTTCGTCGAGTTCGTCCTCCACATGATCATCCTTGCTGCCCGGCGATGGCTTGGATTTGGACCGCGCGGGCGTCTCGGGGGGCGTTGGCGTTACAGGCTTGCTCGTATTGGTCATGGTGATGTCCCCGCACGGGTGGGTGTGCCTTGATCTTAGAAGGCTCTTGGGCGGGATGCCAATCCCTATCTGGCCGTGGCAGCACCGGGCAAACGGCTGCTGGCGGGCGCTGCCGCCCTTGCACGTCAGGCGCCAGGCTTGCGCCTACTTGAACATCATGCTGACCATCACCAGGGCCAGCAGGCCGAGATAGACGCGCGCATGCACGCGATCGGGGATGCACCCGGCCAGCGGGGCGGCAAGGCGGATGCCGGCCAAGGCGCCGATCGATAGCAGGCCGAACGCGGCAAGGTCGATGTACCCGAGATAACCGCGGCCCAGCGCCACCGGCTGGTACCACGCCATGGCCACATAGGCCAGGGTGCCCGGCACGGCAACCGGCAGGCTCAAGGGGTTCGCCATTGCCGTGGCTTGCGCCATGCTCAGGCCGCGGCGGCGCAGCATGGGCACGGTCATGACGCTGCCCCCCACGCCGAGGAACGTGGCGACCATGCCGATCGCCAGGCCGCCCGCCACCGTCTGCGCCTGCCCGAGCCGCTGCGGTGAGCCCTGCCCGGCGCGCGCGAGAAAGCCGCGGCGTGCCAGGCAATCCAGCAGCGTGACACCGAGGTAGGCCACAAAGGCAAGGCGAACCACGTCGCTGCTCGCCAGCGTGGCGGCGCCGGCGCCCATGACGGCGCCCAAGCCGATGAATCCCCCCAGCGGCCACACGTAAGGCCACAGGATATTGCCTGCCAGGCGATGCCTGCGCGTGGCGAGCGCGGCGCTCAGGATCATCACCGCCGTCGAGGTCGCGACCGCGATATGCATGGCGGACTGGCCTGGCCCATGCGCATCGGCGACGCTCAACGCGCGGTAAAGCAAAGGCACCACCACAAACCCGCCGCCGAAGCCGAACAGGACCGTGGTCAAGCCAGTCAGGCAGCCAAACAGGATAAAGAGGAGATAAAGCATCGCAAAGGAGGAGTGGGTTCCAGGTCCGCCCACGATACGTACGGTTGGCATGGCCAACCTTCGAAGATTGGTCAATAATATTTGTGTTTCGGCCATTCCACCGTTCCGCCGCCCTCTCCTTCCATGCGCAACGTCCGCATCGACGACTACGACCACGTGCCCAGGCCCGTGGTTGCGATCGGCACCGACTACCCCAAGGGCTACCTGCTGCCGCGCCACGCCCATCGCCGCGCGCAACTGCTCTATGGCGCCACGGGTGTGATGCATGTGGCGACGCACGATGGCAACTGGATCGTCCCGCCGCAGCGCGCGGTCTGGATTCCGCCGGGGATGGCGCATGAGGTCACGATGCTGGGCGTCAGCACGCGCAGCCTGTATATCGAGCCCGGCGCCGTGCGCGGGCCGGGCGATACGTGCCAGGTGGTGGCGATATCCGCCTTGATGCGGCAGTTGCTGATCGGCGCGGTGGAGATACCGGCGCACTACGATCCCGACGGGCGGGACGGCGCGCTGGTCGCCCTGCTGCTGCATGAGATTGCGGGCATGACGGCGCTGCCCTTGCATATTCCGCTGCCGCGCGATGCGCGGCTCGCGCCGCTATGCCACGCCTTTCTCCGGCAGCCCGACACGCATGATTCGCCGCAGCGCTGGGCCCTGGCGCTGCATATGAGCAGCCGGACCTTCAGCCGGTTTTTCCGCGCGCAGACCGGCATGGCGTTTTCGGCATGGCGCCAGCGCGCCTGCGTGGTGCTGGCCTTGTCCCGGCTGGCCGCCGGCGATGCTGTCACGCGCATCGCCCTGGATTTCGGCTACGACAGCCCGGCGGCGTTCTCGACCATGTTCCGCCGCGTGCTGGGCCACGCCCCGACAGAATATTTGCAGCTGGACACGGTTCATCCGGCCGCTGCGGTCATTGTGCGAGCCGTTGGAGTGTTTCCCGCCAACGCTCCCGCCGAGTCCCTCGCGCAAACGTAGGCGAGATATCGCCGCGCAAGCTGTATGCGAGTGAACAGGGAGAATTCTCCGGCACACGGCAGAATAGCCTGTCGACGCAACACGCTGCAGGCAGCCACGCTCGCCCCGGACCGTGCAAACAAACAAAGCCATAAGCACAGGGCGCGGGCAGCACCTGCGTTGCCACGATCATCGCCGGCCGTCTCGCGGCCGGTTCTTTCGTCGGAGTACTTCCTAGGGGAAAGCAATGAGCAATACTAATCAGGCCTGTCTGCAAACTGCCAATGTGTCGAGAGCGGCAGCAGCATGGCCAGAATTTGTCACCGCGCGGGTAGCGGAGCACGAGGTGGAACGGGTACAGAAACGTTGGAGCGRCAGCCATTTACTGCACGGACGGCAACCCGGACCCGATGCGGTGCACTTTTCCAGCAACGACTATCTTTGCCTGCTTGGCGAGCAGTCGCTGGTCACCGCCCAGAGCACGGCGATGTCCCGGCCGGAGAGCGAGTTGCTGATGTCGGCGATTTTCCTGCACGGGGACAATCCCACCAGCCGCCTCGAGCGTAAGCTGGCGGCGTTCGCCGGTGCCGAGGATAGCTTATTGTGCCAGTCTGGCTGGGCTGCCAACGTGGGCTTGCTGCAGAGCATCGCCAATGAGCGCACGCCAGTCTACCTGGACATGCTGGCGCATATGTCATTGTGGGAAGGCGCGCACGCCGCACATGCCCGCGCCATTCCCTTCATCCACAACGACGCCGAGCATGCCGAGCGCCAGATCCGCAAGGACGGCCCGGGCATCATCGTGGTGGACGCTGTCTATAGCACCAATGGCAGCCTGTGCCCACTGACGGATTTCGTGGACGTGGCAGAGCGCACCGGCAGCGTGCTGGTGGTCGATGAGTCCCACTCACTTGGCACCCACGGTCCTGCTGGTGCAGGGCTCGTGGCACAACTCGGGCTGTCGCACCGGGTTCATTTCCAGACTGCCAGTCTCGCCAAGGCTTTTGGTGGCCGGGCCGGATTGATCACGTGCCCGTCATCGTTCAAGGGTTATTTCGCCATGGAGTCGCGCCCCGCCATTTTCAGCTCGGGACTGTTGCACCATGAACTGGCGTGGTTCGATGCGGCCGCCGATTTTATTGTCGCGGCCGATGATCGCCGGGCGCGGTTGCACGCGGTCTCGAGCGAGGTGCGCAATGCGCTCGCCGGCCTAGGCTACAACGTGTCGGCGGGATCGGAGCAGATCATCGCGCTGGAGTCAGGTACGGAGCAGCAAACGCTAGCGTTGCGCAATGCCTTGCAGGAGCGCGGCATCTTCGGTGCCGTATTCTGCGCGCCGGCCACTGCGCGTGACCGGGCTCTGATGCGGCTGACCATGAACGCATGCCTGACCGCCGTGGAAATCGAACGGCTGATCCAGGTCTGCGCCGAGATCCGCGATGAGATTGGCCTGGCTAGCTGGCGCTCCACCCAGCGGCTGCGAAATGCGCCTCGCGCCAGGTTGGTCGCAGACAGGCAGGCCTCAACGCCAGTGCCTCATGAGGCACTGGAAACGACATTCGACGCCGCCTGATCCCGGCGAGCAAGGCAGCCTAGCCAGCCGCGCCGCCACCCTCCCTGGCCGGCGTGGCAGGCGCAGCGACGGGCGGAAACTCCAGCATGAATTCCGTGTACTCATGCTCGATGGAGTGGCAATGAATGCGGCCACCCCATGCTTCCAGCGTGTCTTTGCAGAAGGCCAGGCCGATGCCCGTGCCTTCGTTGCGGGGGTAGGTATGAAAGCGCTTGAAGATTGATGACAGCTCGCGCGCGGGAATGCCACTGCCAGTGTCGCGGAAGATCAGCCGGTTTCGGCGAGTGCCGCGCTCGGTGCAAAGCCGGATTTCACCATGGCCCGCGCGGGCCATGGCATGCAGCGCATTCTTGATAAGGTTGAACAGCACCATGACCAGGAGTTTTTGGTCAGCGCGCACCACGAAATCCTCTTCCAAATCGGCATGAACGCTCTCGCGCTGCCCCGCTTCGAAGGGATAGCGCGCCAAGGCCTCATTGATAGCGTTGCCCAGGAGAAACTCCTCGTCTGGTTCTTGCATCGCACCGACCCGCGCGTTCACAAGCAGGACGTCGATGCCATGGTTCATGCGGTCAACCTCAAGCTGGATACGCGGCAAAGCGTCCTTGAGCAGGCCGAAATGCCCCGGCGGCAGGTTCAGCGTGTTCGCCGGAGTCTCGTTTTCCTGATAGAAGCGGATCAAGCCGGGCAGGTAACGCGCCATGCCCAGYGCGGTGGAGCCGATGCTGCGAATCGGCGTGCGCAGCTCATGGGCAACGGTACCCAGCGCGATCGCCATCCCGTCGAGTTTTTCCTGGATCAGGATGCGCTGGTCGATCTTGAGCACGGCGACGGTACAGATCGTGAAGCCGATGATCGGTAGCTCCATCAGCCAGTTGACCGTCAGTATCTCGGCCGGCGGAGTCATGAAGCGGTAGACCAGCCAGGCTCCGGCCGTTCCCAGCGCGAGCGAAGCGGCGCCCGCTAGCCAACCGCTGAAATTGAACAGGATGACGACGGCAATCACCAGCGACTGGGACCACACCAGGTTGCCGTGATTCATCAGGTACAGGTAGACAAACAGGAACGATAGCCCGTAGGTCAGCGTGACAAAGAAATAGGCCGGCAGCCATTTGCGATCGCGCAGGTCGCCAGTCAGGATCAGCGGGGCGAACATCACCATGGCGAGCAGCCGCAGCATCAGGCTCTCGTACGGTTGCGGAAAGAGATACTTCCAGACAACGTAAAACAGTGGATAACCGACGAAGGCAAGCAATCCCAGCAAATGAATACGCTTTACCTGCGCGGGCTGGCGAATGTCGAGATGTACTTCCTTGGCCAGCAGGCGGCGCAGGCGTAGCAAGCTGTCACCGCAACTGCGTCGAATCGTGGCAAGCATGTTGGAAGGCGGCTTAAGGGATAGCGTCGATCCGAAAGTGTAGCCGGACAAGGCCATGTGCATTGCCCAATTTGTGCGCTTTCAGTAGCTCAGGTAGTGCTTTTGCACCCTCCAGCCCGGTATGGCGCCGGCGCCATACCGGCCCATGACACCTAGATTGCCGCCTGGCTTCAATCCAACAGGTGGCCCATCCGCTCGCGCTTGGTCTCCAGGTATTTTTCGTTCTCGGCGTTGGACGGCACGATATGGCGCATCTGCTCCACTACCTTGATGCCTGCGGCTTCGAGCGCCTGCTTCTTCTTAGGATTGTTGCTCATCAGCCGGATCGACTTGACGCCCCACTGATGCAGCAGGTCGGCGGCAAAGGCGTAGTTGCGGCTATCGATTTCCTGGCCCAGCGCCAGGTTGGCGTCGACCGTGTCGAGCCCGCCGTCCTGCAGCGCATAGGCGCGGATCTTGTGGCCCAGGCCGATGCCGCGCCCTTCCTGGCCGCGCAGGTACAACAGGATGCCGCGGCCTTCCTCGGCGATCTTCTTCATGGCCAGGTCGAGCTGTTCGCCGCAGTCGCAACGGCACGAGCCGAACACGTCGCCGGTCAGGCATTCGGAATGCAGGCGGGTCAGCACAGCCTCGCCGGTGATGTCGCCGACGCTCAGCGCAAGGTGTTCGATGCCCGAAACGGCACCCTTGAAGGCGTGGGCGGTAAATTCGCCAAAACGGGTCGGCAAGCGGGCCGAGCCGATCAGCTGGATCTCTGTGTCGTTCATGTCAGTCGGAGTGTTGCGCCGGCCTTGGCGGCGCGGCATCGGGGCGCTTGATAGCGTCTAGTCCGCTACGGTAGCACGAGCGGGGCCGGATCGCTGGCGGGCAAGTGGCCGGGCGCGCTGCGGCGGCATGTCTCTGGCCTGAATATCGCGCTAAAACCTGCCTCTTGCCACCTCAGCCAAGCTCGATCGGCTGGCCGTGGGGCGTGCGCCGGGCCGCGGCGTCCCACGCGTTGCGCCGGTCCAGCAGCGCGGCGCCGTCGACCAGGCCCTTGGCCGCGGTGAGCCGCTCCAGCGCGGTCAGCCAGAAGCGGTAGTAATGCTCGCCGTTGTCGGGATCGCCCCCGGCCTGGGCTTCGCGGATGACCTTGGACAGCGTGGCCGCCCATTCCGTCCAGGTAAAGGCACCGCGCGCATGCAGGGCGAGCGCCAGCGCAAAGGCCTGTGCTTCCCACGGCTCACGGAACACCGGACCGGTGCTGTCGCAAGGCAGTGCCGGCAGTGCTGAGCGCATGGCCAGCAGGCTTGCGGGCGAGGGCAACGTTGACGCCGAATCAACCATGGGCCACCTCCGCCGGGTCAAGGTAAGACTCCCAGCAATCCGCGCACACCGAGGCCGCGGTGGTGTCGGGGCCCCACAACTCGGTGGCGGCAAAGCGCACGGTGTAGAGCCACTGCGGCTGGTCGCCTGCCCCGGCGGCGCTGGCATCCGGGAACACATGGGCGCCGTGCACAGCCACGATCTCGCCCTGCCGTCCACGGCAATAGCGTGGCAGCCGGGTGTGGCCGGCGGGATGCATCTGGCGGGTGCGTACACGGTCGCCCACCTGGAAGCGGGCGGCTCCCGGCGCCGGCCGGACGCTGGGCGTGCCGCGCGCCAGGGCTGGGGCAACGTGATCCGCGCTCAGGATGCGCGCGAGGGGCAGCGGCGGCGTGGTGGATGCGCCGCTGGCAATTTCCTCCGCATTGGCCATGCCGGTCTTGAGCAGCATGGCCTTGAGGCCTTCGAACCAGATCTGGTAGTAGCTGCTGCCGAGATACTGCGCCGGCGGCAGGCTTTCGCGGGCCGCGCGCATGGTGTCGATATTCCACTTGCCGACCGCGCCCATGGCGAGCGTAAGCGCGAGCATGCGGCGCTCCCAGCCGGCGTGGTCACGTCTGGCAGCAGGCCCGTGCCGATCATGGCGTCACGGGTCACCAGTTCCGCCAGCGCTTGCTCGCTCCAGCCCTCGGTGCCGRCCGGGCGCATGGGCAGCACCAGGTAGCGCAGCTCGGCGGTGGAGTCCCACACCTGGATCTGCACCGCCTGCGGCAGCGAAAAACCAAAATCGCGCAGCACGCCGCGCGGGTCGATCACCGCCCGCGCGCGGTACGGCGCGGACTTGTACCAGACCGGCGGCAGTCCCAGCACCGGCCAGGGATAACAGGAGCACAGGGTGCAGACCACCATGTTGTGGGTGGCGGGCGTGTTCTCCAGCACGATCATGTGCTCGCCCTGGCGCCCGGTAAAACCGAGCGAGGCGATGGCCGCTGTGGCGTCCGCCAGCAGCCAAGCCTTGTAGGCGGGATCGGCCCAGGCCTTGGCGACCACGCGCGCCCCGTTGCGCGGGCCGATGTGTTGCTCGTAGGTCTCGATCAGGACATCCAGCGCGGCCGGGTCGACATAGCCCTTCTCCACCAGCAGGGATTCCAGCGCGCGCACGCGCAGGTCCATCTCGGAGAGCGTGCTGCCGCCGTGATCATGCTCATGGTCATGGCCATGGTCATGGTCATGGTCGTGGTCATGGTCGTGCGGGGGACTGGCTGGCGAGTCGGGAGAGTCTTGGCGCATGGATGTCTGGGGAGATCGTTCCGGGATCGTTCTGGCACGGACACTGCTGAGCGCTCAGTATGGCCGCGCGCGCAGCGCCTGGCAATCCGGGCCACCAGGCGCCCCGGGCCAGGCCCGCAGGCTCCAGGGCATCGCCCGCAAACCGTGACCGTCGCGCTCACCGCGCTCACTGCGTCCCGAGCGCCCCTTCGTCCAATCGATCCCCTCTAAAGAGGGGCAGCACCACAACCGCGAACTGCGCAGACTTGTATGCAAAATCTGCCAGGACGTTGACCACCTGGCTGCGTGGCTGGCCACGTTTCATTTCGGCTTTTGCGTTGCTACCAGCGAGGCTGCATGGTGCCTGTACCAATTTCCCTGCCCCTGCCCCCTCCCCTTTACGACCATTGACGGCGATGAAGGAAAAACTAGCATACTGCCCGCTTTGCGGCACCCAGGCCGCAGCCAGCGCCCGCCGAGGCAGTTACGGGCAATGGGTGCGGTACGACTGCGACAACCCTCTGTGCGGCCCGGTCGAGATCAGCACCAAGGCTCGCCGCAGCCTGCGCGAGCCCGCCAGGCAGGCCGAACTCCGCGCCCTGGCCCGCTCCAGCCGCGAACACGGCAAGGTGCCACGCGTTGGCTTTGACGGGCCACGCGGCGAACTCTACGTCGAGTTCGACTAGGCCCGCCTCGCTGGGCGACACTGCGCGCTTCTATGCCGACGATGCCCGTTGCAAGGATCCCTTCAACGATGTGCGCGGACGCAAGGCGATCCGCCGGATCTTTGCACGCATGTTCGTCGCCACGGGCAACCCGCGCTTTGTGATTGATGAGCAATGCCGGCAGCCGGGCCAGGCGTTTTTGCTGTGGGACTTCCACTTCACCCGGAAGGGCAAGCCCTAGCCGCGCTAGTGCGCATCGGGCTGGCATTGCGCGTGATCCCCCGTTACATTCCAAGCAGTTTGTGACCGTGCGCGTCCATGTTCCGGGGAACATACCGGCGGCAAGGGGGGTCACTATCGCGTGCCGCGTCGCAACCGAGGCGAGCCCGGCCCGACAAGGAATGCCCAATGAATCTCACCGTCCACGATCTCCTGGCCTTGGCCTGCGCCAGCATCCTCACCGTGGCCGTGGTCGCCATCCACTACGAAGCCCTGCGCCTGCTGTCAGGCATGAATCCGCGCCGCTGGACCGGACGCGTCAACGTTGGCGTGCTGATCGTCTGCATCATCCTGGCCCATAGCCTTGAAGCCATGGTGTTCGCCGTCGGCTACTGGGTGGCGGGCTATGTGCTGGGCCTGGGCGGCCTCGCCAGTGCCCATCCCATCACGCCCATCGTCTACCTCTATTTCTCGCTTGAGACCTTCACCACGCAAAGCCTGGGCGACATCGCGCCGGTCGGCGCCACGCGCCTGCTCGCCAGCATCGAGCCGCTGGTGGGCCTGATCCTGATCGGCTGGTCGACGTCCTTCACCTACATCATCATGCGCCGCGACTGGCCAACCGGCACCTCGATGCAAGCGGCGCAAGCGGATCTGTAGGCACGGAGCGCAGGGCCTCGCGCACGGCTAGAGGATCGGCGCGAAGAGCGTGGCCACGTGCATCGCCACGCGGTGCAGCCTCGGCGCGGCGGTGTATTCGCTGCGCTCGATCTGGCGGGCCTGCGCGAAGTCCGCCTCCAGCATGCGCGTCACGCTGGCGGCAAAATCGCGGTCCGCGGTCATCACCATCAGCTCGAAATTGAGCCGGAACGAGCGGTTATCGAGGTTTGCGCTGCCAACCGCCGCGGCCTCATCGTCGATCAGGATGACCTTCTGGTGCAGGAAGCCCGGCTCGTAGCGATAGAGCTTCACGCCCGCGCAGACCGCCTGGTAGGCATACAGCGTGGAGGCGGCGAACACCACGAGATGGTCGSGSCGCGCCGKCARCAGGATGCGKACRTCMACCCCGCGCAGCACYGCCAGCCGSAGYACGGCGAAYACSGCCTCGTCCGGCACGAAGTACGGGCTGGTGATCCACACCCGCCAGCGCGCCGCCTGGATCGCCTCGACGAAGAACAGCGAGCAGGTCTCCTGCGCGTCGGCGGGGCCGGACGGCACCACCTGGCAGGTCATGCCCCCGGCAGGTGCTGCCGGCGGGGGCAGCAGCATCGGCACCTCCCGCGCGGCCCAGAACCAGTCCTCGGCAAACACCATCTGCAAGTCCAGCACGGCGCTGCCGCGGATCTCGATATGCGTGTCGCGCCAGGGCGCCAGCGGCGGCTTTTGCCCGAGGTACTCGTTGCCAACGTTGTGGCCGCCCGTAAACGCGCACGCCCCATCCACCACCACCAGCTTTCGGTGGTTGCGGAAATTGAGCTGAAAGCGGTTGACAAAGCCGCGCCGCGTGGCAAAGGCGCGCGCCTCCACGCCGGCGGCCAGCAGCGTCTTGACGTATTGGCTGGGCAACGCATGCGAGCCGATGCTGTCGTAGAGGAAATACACCTTCACGCCCGCGGCAGCGCGCTCGCACAGCAGGCTCTGCAGGCGCCGCCCGAGCGCATCGTCGTGGACGATGAAGAACTGCACGATCACCACCTGCCGCGCGGCGGCGATCGCCGCGAAGATGGCCTCGAACGTCGCCTCGCCGTTGACCAGCAGCCGCACCGCGTTATTGGCCAGGCACGGCATGCCGGTCAGCCGGGGCAAGGCGCGCAGGTAAGGCTCGGAGGGCGAGTGCACCACGCTGGCGTCGCGCGCCTCGCGCTCGTGCGGCCCCATCTCGTGCGTGACCTCGCGCAACCGGTCGTTGTTGAAGCGCCGGGCATTCACGTAGCCGGCAAAACTGCTGCTGCCGAGGATCAGGTACGGGATCAGCGTGAAGTACGGCATCATCACCAGCGAGCCAGCCCACGCAATGGCGCCGGGCGCGGTGCGCACCGTCATGACCGCGTGCAAGGCCGCGACGACGCCAAGCAGATGGAACACCAGCACGGTCGCCGCGACGAGGGAGGGGCTGAGCATGATCGTTAGTTTTCGCCTTGGCGGAGCCGGACCACAATGGCTAGCATTCTGGCATAGCCTCGAGCCGGGGGCGGGCAGAATTTCCCCGCAGGCGTTAAGCTCTCACGCCTTACCGCTTTACTGCCTTACCGCCAGCCACATCAAGGAAGACCGCAATGTCAGAGTTCAAGATGGAGTACCGGCGCCTGGGCGCCAGCAACCTCAAGGTATCGGCCCTATGCCTTGGCACCATGATGTTCGCCGACCAGACCGACGAAGCCGAGGCCGGCCGCATCGTCGACAGTGCCCGCGCGCACGGCGTCAACTTCATCGACACCGCGGACGTGTATAGCAAGGGCGGCTCCGAGCGCATGGTGGGCAAGCTGCTCGCCGCCGACCGCCATGACTGGATCCTGGCCAGCAAGCTCGGCAACCCGATGCAGGCTGCGCCCAACCATTCGCACTACTCGCGCGCCTGGATCCTGCGCGAAGTCGAGGAAAGCCTGGGCCGGCTTGGCACCGACTACCTCGACATCCTCTACCTGCACCGCGACTACCCCGGCGAAAACCTGGAAGAACCCGTGCGTGCCATGGGCGACCTGGTCCGTGCCGGCAAGATCCGCTACTGGGCCTTGTCCAATTTCCGCGGCTGGCGCATCGCCGAGGCCGCACGCTTGTGCGACCAGCTGGGTGTGCCGCGCCCGGTGGTTTGCCAGCCTTACTACAACCTGCTCAACCGCATGCCCGAGGTGGAAATCCTGCCGGCCTGCCAGCACTTCGGCCTTGGGGTGGTGCCCTACAGCCCGATCGCGCGCGGTGTGCTCACCGGCAAGTACCTGCCTGGCCAGCAGCCCCCGCAAGACTCACGCGCGGGCCGTGCCGACCGCCGCATGATGGAAACGGAATTCCGCGAGGAATCGCTGGTGATTGCCCAGACGCTGAAGGCGCACGCCGATGCGCGCGGCCTCAAGCTGGGCCAGTTCGCCACCGCCTGGGTGCTGGCCAACCCCATCATCAGCTCGGTGATTGCCGGGCCGCGCACGCTGGCACAGTTCGAGGACTACTTTGGCGCCGTCGGCGTGCCCATCTCCGCCGAAGAGGAGGCCCTGGTTGACCAGCTGGTGCGCCCCGGACATGCCTCCACGCATGGCTACAACGATCCGAACTATCCGCTGACCKGGCGTCCGGTTCCGGCAGCCTGACCGCGTTGCCCGCCAGGGTGGCCCGCCGGCTACCCCACCCACAACCAGCCAGCTTGGCAACCTGCACGCGCGGTTGCCGGGCCGCCCGCCCTGGCCAGCGCCTCGCGCTCGGGCCAGTCCACGTTTCGCCGACAGACCACGGGTCTTGCCTCGCGATTATCATCATATTGGCTTACAAACCATGATCTCCATCCCGGGCTTCCCGGAATGTTCTTCAATGGGTTGCCTGGAGAGATAGTCATGCCGCAAGCCCCTGCGCTGATCGATACACCCGCTAAAACCCGTTCCGGCCTCGCCATCATGGGGTTGTCCGCACTGGGCGTGGTATTTGGCGACATCGGCACCAGCCCGCTCTACACCCTGAAAACCGTGCTTGCGCTCTCGGGCGGCAAACCGTCGGCACCGGTTATCCTGGGCCTGCTGAGCCTGCTGATCTGGACATTKATCATCATCACGACGGTAAAGTATGTGTCCTTTGCCATGCGCATCGATAACAACGGCGAGGGTGGCATTCTCGCTCTGATGTCGCTGTTGGGGATCAAGAAGAAAAAACGCCCGCTGGTGGTGGCCGCCGGGCTGTTCGGGGCGGCGTTGATCTATGGCGATGGCGCAATCACACCGGCCATCTCCGTGCTCTCCGCGCTGGAGGGGCTGGAGATTGTCTTTCCCGAGGCCAAAGCCATTATCCTGCCGGCCACGGTGGCCATACTGGTGGCGCTCTTTGCCATTCAGCCAATGGGAACGTCCCGCATCGGCAGGACCTTCGGGCCGATCATGGCGTTATGGTTTCTGTGCATAGCCGTGCTTGGCATTCGCGGCATCCTGCTGCACCCATCGATCCTGATTGCGCTCAATCCGGTCTATGGCCTGGAATTCCTGTTCTCCAATGGCTATACCAGTTTCCTGGTGCTGGGCGGCATTTTCCTCTGCGTGACCGGCGCCGAGGCGCTGTATGCCGACATGGGCCATTTCGGGCCGCGCCCGATCCGCCTCGCCTGGTCCGTCATCGTCTTTCCCAGCCTGCTGCTCAACTATGCCGGACAGGCCGCGCTGGTATTGTCCGGGGCCGACTCAACGCACAACATCTTTTACCTGCTCTGCCCGCCGCCGCTGCTGGTGCCCTTGGTCATCCTGGCCGCCATGGCGACGGTGATCGCCAGCCAGTCCATCATTACCGGCGCCTTTTCCATGACACGCCAGGCGATCCTGCTAGGATGGCTGCCGCATCTGCGGATCAGGCAGACCTCCGAGGAGGGCTATGGGCAGATCTATGTCGGCACGGTCAACTGGCTGCTGATGGTGGTGACGGTCGGCCTGGCGCTCTTCTTCAAGTCATCGGATCAACTGGCATCCGCCTATGGCATCGCCGTTTCCCTCACCATGCTGATGACGTCCGTGCTGCTGTTTATCGCCATGCGCGATATCTGGGGCTGGAGCCTGTGGGCCAGCGCGGCCGTGTCCGGCGTCTTCTTGACCATCGACGGCGGGTTCTTCGTGGCCAATCTCGCCAAGGTACTGGATGGCGGGTATATCCCGTTGATGCTGGCGGCGGTTGTCTACGGCGTCATGTCGATCTGGCATCGGGGCACGGCCGCGATTTCGGCAGCCATCGACGAAGACATCATGCCGATTGAAGCGTTCCTGGCCGAGGTGCGGGCAAAGAACGTTCCGCGCGTGCCTGGGACCGGGGTGTTCCTGACGCGAACGCTGGATGGCACGCCGCCGGTGATGCTGTGGCATGTCAAGCGCAACCACGCCTTGCAGCAAAAGATCCTTGCCGTGAGCATCGTGACGGAGACGGTGCCGTGGATCAAGGATGCCGAGCGCCTGACGCTGACGGAACTGATGCCGGGCTTCTGGCGCGCCAACGCCCGCTACGGCTTTATGGAGCGGCCCGATATTCCCAAGCTGCTGCTACTGCCCCAGTTGCTGCCCTGCGGGCTGGACCTGGGCACCATTACCTACTACATGGGCCTGGAGACCATCGTGCTGCGCGAGGGCGACAGCCGGATGCCGCGCTGGCAAGGCAAGCTGTTCGCCTTGATGGTCAGGAACGGCATGCACGTTACCGATCTTTTCCGGCTGCCCAGCGATCAGGTGGTGGAGATTGGCCGCCGCGTCTCGTTATGACAATCGGGCAATCGGACAATCTGACGATCAAGCTCCCCTGCCGGCCAACGCATTGCAATACGCACCTTGCGTCGTGACCAACCGCTCTGCCTCGCAAGGATCGCGGTCTCGAGGGATCGCCCGTACCTTTAGTCCTTCCAGATCATCCCAATTGCCGCCCCAGCGCACGTGCTGCACGAGCGAGCGCAGCCTCGTCGTAGCCCGCATATCCGAACAACCAACCGCGGCGCTTTGCCGCGATGCAATAGCTCGAGATCGGCGCGAGATGCACGCCTGCGTCTTGCGCTCGCCGGCTCAAATCAGTGTCTCGGATTTGTCCACCTATTTCGAAGGCGAGATGCATGCCATGTAAGCTGGGTTCAAGCGCAATCGCACCGTTGGTGGCTCGCGTGAGATGGTGAATCATCGAGGCCTGACGCTCTCGGTATAACTCTCGCATGCGACGCAGGTGACGTAGCAGATGACCCTCGGCGATGAATCGCGCGAGTACATCCTGCACTGCGCCGGGCGATTGGCGATCACTCAACGCCCGCGCTCGCGTGAACGCATCGACCAGTTCATCAGGCAGCACGATGAACCCCAATCGAAGCCCCGCACCCAGTGACTTCGAAAACGTGCCTACATGCAGTACGCGCGCGTCGTGCGCCATGCTGCAGAGCGCGGGAATCCGCTGGGCGCCGTACTGGAATTCGCCGTCATAGTCATCCTCGACAATCCATGCTCGATTCGCTCGGGCCCACTCGATCAGGGTGCTGCGGCGAGCCAGGCTCATGGGTACGCCCAGCGGGAACTGATGCGTTGGCGTCACAACGGCGAGCTTTGCTCTCGGATAAAGCGGTGCGCCTTGCGCAATGCACAGTCCTTGCGCGTCGACTGGAACTGGCCGCACCAGTGCCCCATGCGCTACTAAGTTGGCACGGATACCTGGATAGCCCGGGTCTTCGACCAGCACTTCGTCGCCAACGTCGAGCAGCAGTCGCGCAACCAGGTCCAATGCCTGTTGCGAGCCGGCGGTGATCAGCACTTGCCCCGCATCGCAGCGGATGCCGCGGGACACCAATAGCCATTGCGCGATCGCAGCGCGCAGCGGTGGATGGCCGGCAGCCTCGGTATAACCGGCGCCAACGACGCGAGTGGCGATCGGTGTCTTTCGCTCCAATCGATCCCATATGGCGAACGGAAACGCTTCCAGCGCCGGGCGACCAAGGCGAAAGGGTAATGCCTCGCCCGTGGCGGGGTTCCAGYGCGAACCGGTCTCGGCAATCAAGCGACCACGCTGCGACAACAACTGGTGCGCGACAATCTTCAGCCCGTGTGCAGTGCCACGAACCGGAGGGCTACGCTCTGCCACATAGGTGCCATCGCCAACCCGAGCGACCAAGTAGCCCTCGGACTGCAGGCGCTCTACTGCCCAGAGCACCGTGTTGCGTGACACGCCCAGTACACGTGCATGCTCGCGCGAGGGCGGCAGGCGGGCGCCAGCCGCGAAGACCCCAGTCTCGATGCCTTCGCGCAGGCGTAGATAGACCTGCTGGCGCAATTGACCCTGAACGGCTCCTCGCATTGCCAAGAAATGGCTCCTTATTGTGAATAACGCCATCTTAGAATAAGGAACCATTTTACAAAAGGGTGTCCCATGTACATACCTGCTCATTTCGAAGAAACGCGCCCCGAGTTGTTGCACGATCTGATCAGCACCCATCCCCTGGGTCTGCTGGTCACTCAGGATCCGGCTGGCGAGATGGTCGCAAATACCATTCCGTTTTTGCTCGAAGCAGACCCGGAGGGCGGCCCGGGCATCCTCCGCGCGCATGTGGCGCGCTCAAATCCATTGTGGAGGGAATCGCGCACCGATGTGGACTCGCTCATTGTGTTCCAAGGCCCGCAAACTTATATCTCGCCATCGATGTACCCGAGCAAGGCAGCCACCGGCAAAGTCGTACCGACCTGGAACTACATCATGGTGCAGGGGCGCGGCAGGCTACGCGCCGTTGAGGATGCGGACTGGTTGCGCGCATTCGTCACCCGCCTGAGCGAGCGCCATGAGGCTGCGCGCCCGGTACCGTGGGCGGTGAGCGATGCGCCTGAAGATTTCATTAATGCGACCCTGCGCGCGATCGTCGGCATCGAGATCAAGCTGAGTTCACTGCGCGGAAAGTGGAAGGTGAGTCAAAATCGCACGCAGGCCGATCGAGACGGTGTTGTGTACGGACTGCGGAGTCTGGGCGGCACTGAGGCTGAAGCAATGGCCAAGGCGATCGCTGAGCGCAATGAGCCGGTGCGCTGAAGGCCTCCTTCCATGGCTTAGTGAGGCTACTTGGGGTCGTTCAGGAGTACACGCTATCCATCCTGGAAGGCGTCATGCCACGACACCCCTACATCAGCGGATGTTGCGAATCCCGGCCGCCCCTCTTGCTGCCTCGCACCCTGCCGCACTGAATTTGTCTGCGTCCATCTTCGCCGGCAAGGCATCACCCGCCTTCCTGTTCAAAATTTAGGCAGTCCGATACATAACCGCCACCATTGGCCAAGCGCGGCACGTCAAGCACGGTTATCCACACAAGCTGTGGATAACACGATCCGGCAATTGTGGACAAATTGTGTACGTGCGCCGCAACAATCGACTGTGGCCTGGTGCGATACCAGTCGCCTTGTGGATTGACTCCCCGCCTGCTTTGGGAATCTTCTGCCCGTCCTTGCAGATTGTTCCGAGTGATATCCCTCGCTCCGCGGACTATCCTGCGTGGATCGCCTCGCGCGCAGGCCGGTGGCCGCCCGGCCCAGGCACATTGACAGCCTGAGTGGCCCGGCAGCCGATGCGCGCGCCGGCCCGCGAACCGCACTAATGCCAGTTGGACAACTCCTATGAAGATCGCACTGCTAGCGGATCTGTCGCTTCAGGCCAAAGCCATTGCAGACGCCCTCGCTCGCGCCGGCGTGCATTGCCACACCTACCCCGCAAGCGGGGCGCTCTTCCGTGGCATTGACCAAGCCGGCTACGACGTCCTGCTGATCGACCACGAGCTTGCCGACATGCCTGCCGTGGAAGCCGTGCGCGCGGTGCGCGGCGCCTGGCGCAGCGAGGTACCGGTGCTGGTGGTTTCCCACCAGCGCGACGAAGACTCGGTCGTCAATACCCTGCAGGCGGGCGCCGACGACTACATGATCCGCCCGCTGCGCGCGCGCGAGCTGGTGGCCCGGCTGCACGCGCTGCAGCGCCGCGCCGCCTCGCGCCGGCAAATGCCGAGCCCGGACCTGACGGTCGGGTGCTATTCGCTGGATTGCCTGGCGCACGAGGCCGTGTTCCAGGGGCGCCGGCTCGCGCTGCCCCCCAAGGAGTTCGAGCTCGCCGCGTTGCTGTTTGGCAGCGTCGGCCGCGTCTTGTCCCATGCCCAAATCGAGCGCGCGATCTGGGGTTATTCGCTGCCACCGTTGTCCCGCGCCCTGGCGAGCCTGGTATCGCGCCTGCGCAGGGCGCTGGAGCTMCACCCCCGCAATGGGCTGGTCATCACGGTGGTGTATGGCAAGGGATATCGCCTGGATGAGACCGGCGCGCGGCCGCCTCGGCCAGGCCCGCTCAGCGCGGGCTGAGCACTGGATGCGGCGCTGGCCTGCCGAGGTAGTAGCCCTGCCCGTAGGGCACGCCGAGATCGCGCAGCACCGCCAGCCCATCGGCGTCCTCGATGCCTTCGGCGATCACCTCGCCGTCCAGCGCCTTGACCAGGGCCAGCACCGTGCGCACGACTTCAAGCCGGCGCGAGCACGTGCCGATGCCACGCACCAGCGACTTGTCCAGCTTGGTGTAGTGCGGCGCGAGGTGGACCAGCCGGTCGAGATTGGCGTGGCCGGTGCCGAAATCGTCCAGCGCATACTGCATGCCCAGTTCGTGGAGCACGGCCATCGCCTGCCCAAAGCGCTCCGCGTCCTCGATGGGGCTCTGCTCGGTTACCTCGATCACGATCCGATCCGGCGCGATGCTGTTCGCCACCAAGGCCCGCATGGCACTCCCGCCGTCGGCCAGCAGGTAGCGCAGCGCCATCGCGCTGAAATTGAGGAACAGCTTGCCGCGCAAGCCATTCGCCAGGCAAGTGGACAGCCCGGTGCGCGCCGCCTGCAGCTCCAGCGAGATGGTCTCGGCCTCGTCACGCGCCAGCCGGAACAAGGCATCCGGCATGGCCAGCGATGACCTGGCAGGTCCCCGGACCAGCGCCTCGTAGCCCAGCACCTGGCCGGTCCCGAACACCACAATAGGCTGGAAGACGGCGTGCAGCGGCGGCAAGCGCAGCCGCGGCACGGGCGCGCCGGCCAGGGGGGAGGCAATCTGCATGGGCGGAGTGAACGTGACGTGGGGAGGCGCGGCGCCAGGCGCAAGGAGCTGGTGAGCCAATGTGACTCGCCCTCTATTTCATGTCAGCCATGTGTCACCCGGATGACAAAGCCGATTACCCCTGCGCAATGGCGGGATGTCATTCATGCGTCACAGGTTTCGGGGAGCATGCAAGCCATAACAAAGTCATGCCGTCACCCGCGGCAAGCTGGCGCCGCAAGCCGGCGCGCGAGATGGCGGCACCCCAGGGTCAGCATATGGGCCGCGTGGTCCATCGGAGTCTCAACCGTGTTGCAAGCCATCAACCTTCGCCTTCCACGCCGCGCCGGCCGGCGCATGCCCGCCTGGCTGGGCCGGCTTCCCCTCAGCGCGCGCATGTGCGTGGCATTTGCGCTGGTCTATGTGTTCGGCGCCGTAGTGGGGTTGACGGGCATTTTCAGCCTCGTCTCGGTCAAGCAGATGACAGATACGCTCTATCAACGCGATATGCAGGGCGCCATCGCCGCGGAGCGCGCGCAATCGGCGCTGGCCCGGCTGGGCCGCGCCCAGCTTTCCCTGACCATGGCGACCAGCAGCACCGAGCGCGACGGCGCAACCACCGACATCGATAGCGCCCTCGCCCGCCTCGACCAGGCACTTGGCACCGTGCGCACCGCCGCACCCGCGCAGGCCACCGCGCTGCAAGCGGAACGCGATAGCGCCGCAGCCATGCTGCGTGACTATGTCACGTTGCTGCACAAGCAGCCGCTCGACGCCCTGCAGTTTGACAGCGCCGTTTCGGTCGACGGCCATTTTCTTGGCGAGCAGTTACAGAAGCTGGCCGATCTGGTAGAGGTCACGCGCAAGCAGCAGGAGCGGCAGGCCGCCGATACGGTCGCCACCGTGACCGCGAGCCAGTTGCGCGCCCAGGCCGTGATGGTCGGCATGCTGGTGGCGAGCCTTGCAGCGGCGGCCGCGCTGGCCTGGTTTGCCTCGCGCCTGCTGCACTCGGAGCTGGGCGGCGAGCCGGCGGACGCGGCCAAGGTAGCCAGCCGCATCGCCTCGGGCGACCTGCAGCAACCCGTGCGCGTGCGCCCTGGCGACGACCACAGCCTGATGAGCCTGCTGGCGCGCATGCGCGACCAGCTCGCCGGCGTGCTGGAAGGGATCCAGCTCTCCGCCGCCGAGATCGCCGCGGCCAGCGAAGGCATCGCCAGCGGCAACCACGATTTGTCGCGCCGCACCGCGCTGCAAGCGGCAGCACTGGCCGCCGCCGCCGACAGCGTCGCCCGCCTCACCGCGCTGGTCGGCCAAGCCCACGCCCAGGCGACCGAATCCAGCGCCATGGCACGCCAGGCACGCGAAGCCACCGACGCCGGCATGGCGGTGGTGAACGAGATGAGCGGCGCCATGGACACGGTGAACCAGCACTCGCGCAATATCGCGGAAATGGTCGAAGTGATCGAGAGCATTGCCTTCCAGACCAACATCCTTGCGCTCAACGCCGCCGTGGAGGCGGCCCGCGCGGGCGAGGCCGGGCGCGGCTTCGCCGTGGTGGCACAGGAGGTGCGCGGGCTGGCGCAGCGCAGCGCCAACTCCGCGCGCGAGATTCGCACCACCATTGGGCAGGCCAGCGCGGAGATCGCCCGTGGGGCACGGCTTAGCGGGCAAGTGGTCAGCGCCATGAGCGGCATCGAGCAGGCGGTAGGCCAGAGCCACCAGTTGGCCGAGCGGCTGTGCGGGGTGGCCGACGAACAGGCGCGCGGCATCCGCTCGGTGGGCGAGGCGGTGGCCCAGCTCGACCAGACCAGCCGGCAGAACGCCGAGCTGGTCGAAGCCGTAACGGCGCAGGCGGCCAGCCTGGATGAGCAAGCGGCAGGCCTGTCGGCTGGGGTCGCGCGCTTCCGGTTCTGAGGCTGGATAATCCATGTTCTGCAATGCAGAACATGGATTCCACGGTGCAGTTGACGTGTAAGGCGATCGGTGGGAGTATTCCGCCATCGAAAAATCCGGCGGCCCACGCCGGACGCCTTATCTGGAGACTGTGATGAGTAGCACCCCCACGCCCGCCGCGCACGCGCCGGCTGCCGCCCCGTCCGCTTCGCCTGCCGCTGCATTTTCCCGCCTGCACCAGACCATCGGCCCCTGGGTCCAGAGCCACCCCGAGCGCGTGGCCCTGATGGACGCCGAGCGGTCCTTGCGCTTCGGCGAGCTGGACAGCGCCATTGCCGAAACCGCCCGCGCACTGGCAGGCGTCGGCGTGCGCGGCGGCGATCGCGTGGTGCTGGTGACCGAGAACAGCGTGGGCTGTGCGGTGCTGATCCTGGCGCTTAGCGCGCTGGACGCATGGGCCGTGCCGGTCAATGCCCGCCTGTCCGCCCGCGAGATCGATAACATCATCGAACACTCGAGCGCGCGCATCGCGCTCTACCTCGACAACGCCCATCCCGAAGCGCGCGAGCACGGCCTGGCGCGCGGCGCGCAACCGGCCGAATGGCCGCATGCGGGCAAGCTGCTGCTGGGCGCGCTCAATGCAGCCGCCGTGGCTGAGCCGGTGGACGCAGCGGCGCGCGACCAGGTTGCCGCGCTGATCTACACCACTGGCACCACCGGCGCCGCCAAGGCCGTGATGCTGACGCACGCCAACCTGATGTTCATCGGCCGCTCCAACCGCATGCAGGCGCGCGTGCAGCCGGGCGACCGGGTCTACGGCGTGCTGCCGATCTCGCAYGTCTACGGSCTGTCCGTGCTGCTGGTGGGCCCGCTCTCGAACGGCGCCACGGTATTCTACGAACCGCGTTTCCGCCCCGAGAAGCTGGCGCACGCGCTGGTCGCRCAGCGGCTCACCGTGCTGCATGGCGTGCCCGCCATGTACGCCAAGCTGATCGAATGGAGCCGCGCCCAGGCAACGCCGCTGCAAGCGAGCGCGCTGCGCATGGCGCAATCGGGCGGCGCGCCGCTCACCGCCACGCTCAAGGCGGCGTTTGAAGCGAGCTTCGGCATCATCCTGCACAACGGCTATGGCATGACCGAGACCTCGCCCACGGTCTGCCAGACCCGGGTGGAATCGCCGCGCACGGATTGCTCGGTGGGCCCGGTGGTGCCTGACGTGGAGATCCGCCTGGGCGAGCCCCTGCCCGATGGCAGCGGCGAGCTGCTGGTGCGCGGCCCCAACGTGATGAAGGGCTACTACCGCCGAGCCGACCTGACCGCGCAGGTGATCGACGCCGATGGCTGGCTGCACACCGGCGACCTGGCGCGCATCGATGCCGACGGCGCCGTCTCCATCGTGGGGCGCTCCAAGGAAATCATCATCCACTCCGGCTTCAACGTGTACCCGGAGGAAGTCGAGCAATCGATCAACGCCTACCCGGCCGTGCTGCAGTCGGCGGTGGTGGGACGCGCGGTAGAAGGCAACGAGGAAGTGATCGCCTTTGTGGAAGTGCGCGAGGGCATGACGCTGGACCAGGCCGCGCTGCGCGCCTTCCTGCGTGAGCAGCTGTCGCCCTACAAGATGCCGGCAGAAGTCAGGATCGTGGCCCACCTGCCGGCCGCACCGTCGGGCAAGATCCTCAAGGCCAAATTGCGTGAGCTGCTGGCCAGCGCWGGCTGAGGCCTCAGGTAAGCCCCCCAAGCCCCCCAAGCCAGCCGAGGCCACCCATGTCCGACCCGAATACCGACGATCCGCCGCACGAAACGCAAGCGCAGCAGCACGTGCAGCAGCACAAGGAAGACCGGCATTTCGTGACCGCGCTGGCGCGGGGCCTCGATGTGCTGGCGAGTTTCCGCAGCTTTGAGACGCGGCTGGGCAACGCCGAGCTGGCGCAGCGCTGCGGCTTGCCCAAATCCACCGTATCGCGCCTCACGCATACGCTGACGGAGCTGGGCTACCTGCGCCTGGACCCGGAGCTGGCCAAGTACCAGCTCGGCAGCTCGGCGCTGGCCCTCGCGCCCGCGGCGCAGCATGGCGTGGATGTGCTGGCGGTGGTGCGCCCGTTCATGCAGGAGCTGGCCGACCTGTCCCAGGGCGTGACATCGCTGATCGTGCGCGATCGGGCGCAGATGCTGATCTTTGAGAATTGCCAGTCGGAGTCGTACCTGACGTTGCGGGTGGCGGTCGGCACGCGCATTTCCGGGCTGACCTCGGCCGCGGGGCGTGCCTACCTGCAAGCGTTGCCCGCCGTGGAGCAACGGCAAGCATTGGCTGCCTTCCGGCAACAGGAAGGGATGGACGCCCCCAGTGCGCAGGCCATTGTGGAACGCAGCCGCGCGGAGGTGGCACGCCAGGGCTGCACCACGTCGTTTGGCGAATGGCTGCCGGACATCAACTCGATCGCCGCCGCGTTCCGGCCCGGCCCGGCGCTGCCGCCGATGACATTGTCGTGCAGCGGCCCCACCGCCATCGTGCCGGCCGCGCTATTGCTTGAGACGGTGCGCCCGCGCCTGGTCGAGAGCATTCGCGGCATCGAAGCGGCGCTGCGCGCGCAGGATCGCTAGGCACCAGCGCCTTGGCGCCCAGACGGCGGCGGCCGCGGCCAGGCCCTGCGGCTCGCATGTCATGATTCGCACCAGACCACCGCGCCGCCGCGTCGCTGCACCCTTCACGAAACCCACCGGGACCAGACCATGACCACGTTGATTGCCGCCGATGCCACCGCTGCGTCTGCCACGGCGCTGAGCCAACAGGACCTGCGCCTGCTACGCGAGGCCATCCGCCTGTCGGAGGCGTCCCGCGCCCGCGGGCGGCACCCCTTTGCGGCGCTGGTGGCGGACGCCGACGGCAATATCGTCGCCAGCGCCGGCAACAACTCGATGCCGCCCGAGGGCGACCCCACCCAGCATGCCGAACTGGCCGCCGCAGCCGAAGCCGCCCGCAAGCTGTCGCCGCAGGCGCTCGCCAGCGCCACGCTCTACACCAGCGCGGAGCCCTGCTGCATGTGCGCCGGCGCGATCTACTGGTGCAACATCGGGCGGGTGGTGTACGCGCTGTCCGAGCACCGGCTGCTGACGCTGACCGGCGCGCACCCCGAGAACCCTACCTTCTCGCTGCCCTGCCGCGAGGTGTTCGCGCGCGGGCAGCACAGCGTTGCCGTGCTGGGCCCCGCGCTGGAGGACGAGGCGGCGCAGGCGCACGCGGGCTTCTGGCAGGACTGATCGCGCCTCGGTGCCGGGCTGCGCCTCAGGGCAGCGGCGCAGGCGCCGCCATGCCGAACTTGTCCAGCCAGGGCTTGATCTGCGGCAGGATGGCGGGGTTCAGCGCCACGCCATCGCGCAGCTGGCGCGCCTTGCGTTCCAGCGCGCCCTGCCCCGGCAGGCGCACGCGATCCACGCCCGGGCGCGGCKGATTGTCCGTGCAGGCCCKCGCGATCCAGCCCATTTGCCCGGCAAAGGCTTCTTCGCCGGCAAAGGCAGACGGGTCCAGTATCTGCAGGAACACGGTATTGCCCCAGCGCTTGCCCGGATCGTCGCGGCCATGGCCGGACAGGCCGGCGGTCAGCGCTTCCACCATCAGCGATAGCGCATAGCCCTTATGGCCGGCCTCGAGCCCGCCCAGCGGCAGGATCGAGCCTGCATGCGGGGGGAACATAACGGCGGGGTCGTCGCTGGCGTTGCCGTTCTCGTCGATCAGCCACTGGTGCGGCAGGCGCTTGCCTTCCTTGTACAGCCGCGTGGTCAGGCCGACCGTGGTGACCGAGGTGGAAACATCGATCAGCACCGGGCCGTCCGGCGTGGGAAAACCCGCCGCCACAGGGCTGGGCGAAAACACGGGGCGGGTGCCGCCGAACGGCGCCACGGTCATGGCGGCCGGCGCCGAGGAGTACAGCAGCATGACGAAGCCTTCCCGCGTGGCACGCTCCAGGTAGGCGGCCAGGCACGCAATATGGTGCGCGCGGCGGATGGTGACCGTGCCGGTGCCGTAGTCGCGCGCCCGCGCCATCGCGCTTTGCATGGCGCGCAGCGTCAGCCAGGGCCCCGGCAGGCGCTTGCCGTCCCAGGTGGCCACGGCGGCGCGGTTGGCCAGCACCTCGTAGTCCCCCTTGACGGCCATGCTGCCGCTTTCGATCTCGGCCAGGTAGGTGGGCAGCAATTGCAGGCCGTGCGTATCGTGGCCCATCAGGTCGCCTTCGACCAGGATGTCCGCCACGTCGGCGGCCCGGTCGGCGGGCATGCCCGCGCGCTCGAACATGGCCTGCGCCATGCTGCGCAATGCGGCGGCATCGTGGCGCACGGTGGCTGGGGGTTGGCTTTGCATAGGGGCTCCGTCAGGTCGGGCGCGGCCGGCGCGCCCGGGGTTTTACTCGTTGACCGATACGCCGGCCGCCTTGACCACTTTCTCCCAGCGCGCCTTCTCGGCCAGCGCKAAGGCCTGGAATTCTGCGGCGGGCTTAGGGTCCGGCTCGGCGCCGGCATGGACCAGCTGCTCGCGGAACTCGGGCCTGCGCATGGCCGCCATCACCGTATCGCTCACCTTCGACACGATCTCGCGCGGCGTGCCGGCGGGGGCAAACAGGCCGAACCACGAGCCGGTCACAAAGCCCGGCAGGCCGGCTTCTTCCATCGTCGGCACATCAGGCAGCGCGCTCATGCGCTGGGTGCCGGTCACGGCAAGCGCCTTGAGCTTGCCGGGCTTGACGAAGGGCAGCGAGGTCGGCGCGTTGTCGAACATGATCTGCACCTGCCCGCCCATCAGGTCGGTCACCGCCAGCGCGCTGCCCTTGTACGGCACATGCACCATCTGGGTTCCGGTCATGACCTTGTACAGCTCGCCCGACAGGTGGATCGAGCTACCCGCGCCCGACGAGGCAAAGGTGGCCTTGCCGCTTTCGCTCTTCACGAACTGCGTGAGCTCCTTGACGTTCTTTGCCGGCACGGCGGGATTGACCACCAGGATATTCGGCACCGAGGCGACCATGGCCACGGCGGTGAAATCCTTGGTCGTATCGTAGGGCATCTTGCGGTAGAAGCTGGCATTGATCGCATTGGTGCCAACCGTACCCATCAGGAAGGTGTAGCCGTCCGGCGCCGACTTGGCAACGATATCCGCGCCGATATTGCCCGAGGCGCCGGGGCGGTTTTCTACCACCACCGGCTGGCCCAGCGCCTTTTGCAGGTCGCGCCCGATC
>NZ_JBFTSF010000005.1:0-68192 GCF_056399905.1 Cupriavidus sp. 01L46 | reverse complement strand
GCCATACTCCGAGGCCGTATTCATGGCGGCCAGCAGCGCGCCGCCGATGGCGCTCTTGCTGCCCTCGGCAAAGCGCTCGCGCACCGCGCCGAACGCCGTCGCCAGCACCACCACGATGCCCAGCAGCAGCGCCGCCTCCACCGCCCAGATCGCGGTCACGGTGGCGATCTGGGTCTCCACGGGCTTGGCCAGCCCGGGCAGCGACACGCTGTAGCTGCTGCCGTACCACTGCGGAATCATGCGCGTGAAGACGAAGTTGGCCACGCCCACCACCACCAGCGGCAGCAGCGCCAGTGCTGGATGCGGCAGGTGGCMGGTCTGGCTGCGCTCCGGCTCATTGCGCAACGCCGTGCCGTAGCCCTCGCCACGCGCCATGGCTGCGCGGCGGCGCCACTCCAGGTAGGAGAGGCCAACCCCGATGATGAACAGCGAGCCCAGCAGGCCCAGCACCGGCGCCGCCCAGGTCGTGGTCTTGAAGAAGGTGGTGGGGATGATGTTCTGGATCTGCGGCGTGCCCGGCAGCGAATCCATGGTGAACGAGAACGCGCCCAGTGCGATGGCGCCCGGCATCAGCCGCTTGGGGATATTGCTCTGCCGGTAAAGCTCCGCCGCGAACGGATAGACGGCAAACACCACCACGAACAGCGAGACGCCGCCATAGGTCAGCAGCGCGCAAACCGTGACGATCACCGCATTGGCGCGCGAGCGGCCGATATAGCGGATGGCGGCGGCCACGATGGACTCCGAGAAGCCCGAYAGTTCGATCACCTTGCCAAACACGGCGCCGAGCAGGAASACCGGGAAATACAGTTTGACGAAGCCGACCATCTTCTCCATGAAGATGCCGGAGAAGACCGGCGCCACCGCGGCAGGCTCGGTCAGCAGAACGGCGCCGAGCGCGGCCACCGGGGCGAACAGGATRACGCTGTAGCCACGGTAGGCCGCAAACATCAGGAAGGCCAGGGCGGCCAGGACTATCAGGAAGGACATCGGTTCTCCTTGTGGTTCTTCCGCGCGCGCGGCGCTCGTGGCGCCGCGCGCGGCAGATCAGGTGCCGACTTTGCCACAGCTTGCTGCGCTGCGACAATGTCCTGTCTCAAAGGCGCGCTTTTTTGCCGTCGTCCGTGGCCCGGGCTCAGCCGTGGTGGTAGCGGTATTCCTGCGACAGGCCGCCGTAGCCGTAGGTGGCGGCGCGCGCATCCACTACGTGGATGTATGAGACCGGATGCACGTTGCCGATCAGCTCCGAGAGGGCCTCGAACACGGCCTTCAGGTACTGCGCTTTCTCAGCCTTGGTGTTGGTTTCGTCCGTGACGCTGATGTCGAGGTGAAAGGCGTTGCGGCCAAGCTCCGAGAGCGGCTCGCCGCCAATGATCCAGGCGTCGTGGTCGATGTACTGCACGGCAACGACGGTGACCTCCGGCTTCTTGCCGAGCACGCGCTGGGTCAGTTCGGCGACGGCGGCGGCGCTGCGGCGGGTCAGCGATGCGTTGGGCTTGCCGGAGATCTGCAGGTTGATGTGGGGCATGACGGACTCCTTTTGTTGTTGCGGTTTCACTGGGTTGGCCGGGTTTGGCCCAGCGGGTAAGTGATGCCAGTTTAGGTCTTTGCCTTCCATCGGAAAAACGGGAATTTGCGATACTATCCATCGTTAATGCCGAAATAAACCCATGCCGAAACAAGACGGGAGCCCGCCATGCGCGCACTTGAACTCGACCAGCTACGCACGTTCGTGACCGTGGCGGACGCCGGCAGCCTGTCCGCCGCGGCGCCTCGGCTGTTCCTGTCGCAGTCCTCGGTCAGCGAGCAACTGCGTAAGCTGGAGGAGCGCGCCGGCGTGCCGCTGCTCACGCGCGGCAAGCAGGGCGCGGCGCCGACACCCGCCGGCACGCGCTTGCTCGAGCATGCGCGGCGCATCCTCGCGCTGTCCGAACTGGCGCTGCAAGACCTGCGCGGCCACACGCTGGATGGCGAGTTGCGGCTCGCGGTGACGGACTACTTCCGGCCGGGCGAGATCGCCGGCATGCTGCGCGCGCTGCGCGAGCGCTATCCCTACCTGCGGCTGCACGTACAGGTGACGAAAAGCAGCGTCATCGATGCGGGAATGCACTCCGATGACTTCGATATCGGCTTGTCGATGCGGTTGCCGCGCAAGGGGGGAGGCCAGCAGGCTGGCGCCAAGGGCGCGCGCGGCACCGTGCTGCGCCGCGAGGCGCTGGCCTGGGTCGCGGCGCAAGGCGAGGCGGAGCGCGTGAGCGGCGCGCTGCCGCTGGTGCTGCTGCCCGATACCTGCTCGCTGCATCAGTACGTGGTGCTGACGCTGCGCAGACGGCGCCTGGACCACGTGATTGCCCATTCCGCCTCGGGCGTGGCTGGCCTGCATCTGGCGTTGGCTGCCGGGCTTGGCATCTCGTGCCTGAACGAGTCGGCGATCGGGCCGGGCGTGGCGCGGATCGATGCGGCTACGCTGGTCAGGCTCAAGCTGCCGGCCTTGCCCACGGCGGAGTTTTTCCTGCTGCCGGCACGGGCCGGGGAGGCGGAGCTGGTCGGGCAGGTCAGGTCGGCGCTGGCGGAGCAGTTTGCATAGCGCATGGCGCCGGTGCGCGCTGCCGCCCGCCGGCGCTCAGGTTTCAGTCCACTGCCGCAGCAGGTTGTGGTAGCAACCCACCAGCGAGCGCCGCGCACCATCGTCGGCGCCGGTCTGGTTGAGTTTCTGGATGGCGTTGTCGAGGTCGAACAGCAGCGCGCGCTGCGCGTCGTCGCGCACCAGGCTCTGGATCCAGAAGAAGCTCGCCACGCGCGTGCCGCGCGTGATCGGCGTGACCTGGTGCAGGCTGGTGGCGGGATAGATCACCATGTCGCCGGCTTCCAGCTTGACGCTGTGGGTGCCATAGGTGTCTTCCACCTGCAGCTCGCCGCCGTCATAGCTGGCGGGGTCGCTGAGGAACAGCGTGGCCGAGATGTCGGTGCGCAGCTTGCGGCCATTGTGCGGATGAATGCGCACGCCGCCGTCCACGTGGGCGCCGAAGGTCATGCCCTCGCTGTAGCGGTTGAACATCGGCGGGTAGACGATGTTGGGCAGCGCCGCGCTGATGAATAGCGGATTGCGCTCGAGCATGCCAAGGATCAGGTGCTGGCACTGCTGTGCCACTTCGGCGCGCTCGTCGATCTGCTGGTTGAACTTGACCGGTGCGCCGGAGTAGCCGGCCGATACGCGGCCATCCACCCAGGCCGTGCCGGCCTGGTCGAGATGCTGGCGCAGCACGGCAAGCTGCTCCGCGTTGAGGACCTTGGGAATGCAGACAAGCATGACGATCTCGACAGGGTTCGGCGGCAGCGCGCGGGAGGTTTCCGGCCCTGCCGCGTGGCGTGACATGGCGTCACGCCACTTTACCTCAGCTTACATGCGGTAGATGAAGGACAGCATCGCGGTGCGGCCGGTGCCGGGCACCGAGCGTCCGCCGTCCGACTGGATCAGCGCATCGTAGTACTTCTTGTCGAACACGTTGAACAGGTTCAGGCGCACGTCGTACTTCGGCTGATGGTAGGCAATCATGCCGTCCCAGCGCACGTAGCCACCGACCTGCACGGTGTTGGTGTTGTTGGCGTAGCGCTGCGACATATAGAAGGCGCCGCCGCCCACTTCCCAGTCCTGCAGCACGCGGTAGCTGGTCCATGCCGTCGCGGTGTGCTTGGGCGTATTGGTCGGGACCATGCCCTGGGTGCCGGCGGCGATGCCGTTGACGATCTCGCCGTCCAGATAGGTGTAGCCCGCAAAGACCTGCCACTTGCTGGTGATGCGGCCGGTCGCGCCGGCGCGCAAGCCGCGCACGCGGATCTTGCCGGCCAGCGAGTACGTGGTGGCGTCGATCTGGCTGCGGGCGTTGTCCTTGGTGATCTGGAACAGCGCCGAATTCAGCGACAGGTCGCCGCCCAGCAGATCCCACTTGCCGCCCACTTCATAGGACTTGTTCTTTTCCGGGTCCAGGTTCTGCTGGCCCACGGTGCCCACCAGCTGCTCCAGCGACGGGTTGAACGACGTGCCGTACGACAGGTAGTAGGACTGCGCCTCGGTCGGCTGCCAGATGCCGCCCACGCGCACGCTGGTGAAGTTGACGGTCTGGTTGGCGCTGGGCAGCACGGTGCTGCCCAGCGTGTTGGACGAGTTGATCGAATTGGTGATGCTGGCAATGTACTTGTCGTAGCGCAGCCCGCCCACCAGCTTCCATTGCTTGCTGAATTCCACCGAGTCGTTGATGTAGGCCGCCAGCGTGTTGGCCGCTGCGCCCTGCCGGTTGCCGGCCACGCTCGGCGCGGTGGCCGGCGAGTTGCTGTAGGTCGGGTTGACGACCGGCTCGCATGCCGCGTAGCCGCTGGTGCCGGCGGCCGCGCTGGCGGTGGCGGCGGGGTTCAGCGCCACGCCGTTGCAGCTGCCGTTGCGGTAGTAGTTCTGGTTGTCATAGCCATCGTGGCCGATCTCGGCACCCACCAGCACGGTGTGCTTGACCGGGCCGGTGTCGAACTTGGCGGTCAGCTCGGTCTGGTTGAAGATCGAGTAGTCGCGGATATGGCGGTCATGGCTCTGCTGGCGCACGAACAGCGCATCGAGTGGCAGCGTGGTAGTGGTCAGCGGGGTGAAGCCCTTGGCGCTGACCGTGCCGACGGCGTTCGGCGCGGTTTCGCGCGCGTTGGTGTTGACGTAGTTGAACTGGGTTTGGTTGCGCAGGCGCAGGTTGGGCGAGAACTTGTGATCAACGGTGGCGCCCAGCGAGGCCACATCCTGGATGGTGCGGTCGTCGTTGAAGCCATAGGCCGTCTTCCGGTCGACGTTGACCGGGTGCCCGTTGATGGCCGGCAGGCCGTAGTCGGGCTGGTCCTCGTTATGCTGCAGCAGCGCCGACAGCGTGATCTCGGTGGGGGTGCCGATGCCCAGGCGCCACGACGGCGCCAGGCCGAAGTCCTTCACCTTGGTCTGGTCGCGCGTGCTAGCCGAGCCGTCCTGGGCCATCGCCGCGATGCGAAAGGCCGAGGTCTCGCCGGTGGGCGTGTTGTAGTCCGCGGTGGCGCGCACCAGGCCGTTGGTGGTGACCGAGCCGGTGACTTCGGTGGCGGCCTTCAGCGACGGTTTCTTGGTGACCTGGTTGATCACGCCCCCGGTGGATCCACGCCCGAACAGCATCGACGAGGGACCCATCAGCACTTCCACCGAATCCAGCGCGAAGACGTCGCGATAGTACTGGCCGCGATCACGGAAGCCATCCAGGTAGATGTCGGTGCGCGCGGAGAAACCGTTGAGGTTGATGTTGTTGCCGATCTGGCCACCCTCGGCGCCACCGATGGTGATCCCCGGGACATTGCGCAGCGCATCCGCCAGCGAGGTGCCGCCCTGCGCGTCGATCAGCGCCTTGTTGACCACCGTGACGGATTGCGGAATGTCGCGCAGTTCCGCGGGCAGCTTGCTGATCGAGCTCTTCACCGCGCTGTAGTCGTCGTTGGCGCTGCTGCCTTGCACCACCACTTCATGCAACGTCGTCGTAGGCTGCGCCGCGGAGACGGTGGCGGCCGTCTGGGCCAGGGTGGCAACGGGCGTGGCGAACAGCGCGAGCAGGGCAGTCGCGATCGGCGTGCGGCGATTCATGTCGTTTCTCGGTTCCGGTGCGGCCGCGGGTACGAGCCGGCCGGCAGCGGCGAGAAGGTGCGCGCCTGGATCGGTTCGGCCAACGGCGGAAGGCAATGATGGTTGGGCGAGCCGGAATATAAATGCGAATGATTTGCGTTGCAATTCACGTTGTCTTTTGATCACAGACAATATGTTGCCGCGTCTAATGTTCTAACCTAGAAACATGAATTGGCGTCCGTGGATTCAATTGCGCACATAACCTATGTAAAGATGCGTATAAAACACATTTATAAAATGAAACGGGCCCGTACGAAACGGGCCCGATACAGACATTTACCGTCCTTGTCGTAAGGACTGCTGAAAATATTTCTTATTCCGCCGTCATGTTGGCGTTTTTTGCGAGACGGCCAAGGCGCTCGCGCTCCGACTTGATGAAGGCAATGAAGCTCTCCTGCGTGCCGCCGGCGGGTTCGATGCCGTTGGGAATCAGCCGGTCGCGCGTTTCCTGCGTCTGCATGGCGGCGCTCATTTCGGCGTTCATCTTCTTGAGGATGGCGGGGTCGGTGCCCTTGGGTGCGAACACGCCGGCCCAGTGGCCGATGCGCACGTCCGGCATGCCTTGCTCGGCAGTGGTCGCGATGTTCGGCGCCGCGCTCATGCGCTTGTCCCAGGTCGCGCCCAGCGCCTTGAGCTTGCCGGCCTTGATGTTGGGCAGCACCACCACGCTGGCCTCGGAGGTAGCCGTGACCTGGTTGCCGATCACCGCGGTGATGCTCTCCGAGCCGCTCTTATAAGGCACCACGGTCAGCACCGCGCCTTTCTCCTTGAGCATTTCTTCGACAAAGTGCGGCGTGCTGCCACTGCCGGCGGTGGCGAAGTTGGCGCCCGAAGGCTGCTTCTTGGAGTACTCGACCAGTTCCTTCAGGTTGTTTACCGGCAGGGACGGCGAGACCACGATCACGGACGGGCTCACCGCGACCAGGGAGACCGGCACCAGGTCATCGGCCGCGTAGGGCATCTTGGCGCGGATCAGGCTGTTGGTGACCGTGCCTACGGCGCCGATCAGGAAGGTGTAGCCATCCGGCTTGGCCTTGGCCACGTAGTCAGCACCCACCACGCCGCCGGCACCCGGACGGTTCTCGATCATCACGGTCTGGCCCAGGCGCTTGCCAACCGCATCGGCGGCGGCGCGCGCCACCAGGTCGTTGGCGCCRCCGGCGGTAAACGGCACGACGAACTTGATTACGTGGGTCGGCCAGGTATCGGCGGCCTGCGCGGGCATGGCGAAGCCGGCGGCGGCGAACAGGGCGGGAACGGCGAGTGCCAGCGCGCGGCTGGTGGCGGGAATACGCATGGTTGTCTCCATTGGCTGTTTTGGGTGCACGGGTGTTAGGTGCTAGGTCCTCAGGTGCTGCGACGGATCATAACCAGCGAACCTGTCAATTCGCTGAATCCGCATGCGCCCCCCGTTACTGGCTTTCCGCGCTCTGCTGCGTCAGCCAGTTGCGGAACGTCCGCGCTGCCGCGGCCTCCGCGCGGTCTTGCGGCCACACTGCGTAGTAGCCACCGCCCAGGCTCGCGCTCGCCTCGCAGGCGCGCACCAGCAGCCCTTCCTGCAGGCAGCGGTCGATCATGTGGCGCCACCCCAGGGCGATACCCTGGCCTTCGATGGCGAGCTGCAGCAGGATCGGATACTGGTTGGCCACCAGCTTGTGCGGTGGCCGCGCTTCCGCCAGCCCGTTGTGCGTCAGCCAGGTCTGCCACGACATCCATTGGCGCTGCCCGTCTTCCAGCATCAGCAAGGTCTCGCCAGGGAGGTCTGCCGGCGCCAGCCGGCGGCCGGCCAGGTAGCGCGGCGCGCAGACGGGAAACACGTCTTCGTCGTAAAGCCGGCGCGATGCCAGTCCCGCCGGCGGCCCCTCGCGCAGGTAATACATGCCCACGTCGAACTCGGCGGGCGAGAGCGAGGCCAGGCTGTCGTTGACCAGCAGGCGCAGGTGGATGTCGGGGTGCGCGGTGCGAAAGGCTGCCAGCCTGGGCGTGAGCCAGAGCACCGCGACGCCGCTGGAGCAGGCCACCGTCAGCTCGGCATGGCCCTTGCGCTTCATCACATCTTCGGTGGCTTCGGCGCAGGCCGACAGCAGGCGCTGCACCTCTTCGGCATAAGCCTGGCCGCTCACGGTCAGGCGCAGTGCGCGCGGCTCGCGGATGAAGAGCTTCTTGCCAAGGAAGTGTTCGAGCTGCGCCACCTGGCGGCTGATGGCGCTTTGCGTCAGGTGAAGTTCGCTGGCGGCGCGGGTGAAGCTGCCATGCCGCATGGCCGACTCGAAGGCGACCAGGCAAGGCAGGGGCGGAAGGGGGGAGATACGCATGGCGGCGAGTGGAACGGTATAGCCGCCATGATAGTCCGCGGTGATGGCGAGAGGCTGGTCGCTGTAGCGCGGGGCTTTGGCCCTGCCGCTGGCTTCGCTCAGGCGGGCTGGCGATGCAGCCGTCCTGCCTGCATCACCAACGCCAGGTGTTCGCCCTGGCCGCACAGCACACTGATGTCCGCTAGCGGGTTGCCATCGACCGCGATCAGGTCGGCCAGCGCGCCGGCACGCACGGTGCCGAGCTCGCCTTCGCGCTGCAGGATCGCGGCGGCGATCGAGGTGGCGCTGCGGATCGCCTCCAGGTTGCCGAGCAGCTCCGCGCGGATGCGGAATTCATCCGACTGGTCCTGGTGCATCTCGCCCAGCAGGTCGGAGCCAAAGCCCATCGGCACGCCGGCCTCCGCATAGATGGCGAGGGAGTCGCGGCCGGCCTGGCGCACGGTTTCGATCTTGGCCACCGATTCCGACGGCAAGCCCAGGCGCGCGCCGTCGCGCGCGAGCGCTTCGTAGGTGACCAGGGTAGGCACCACGAACGCGCCATGCTCGCGCATCACGCGCGCGGCCGCGCGGTCGACCAGGTTGCCGTGCTCGATGGTGCGCACGCCACAGCGCACCGCGCGCGCGATGGCACGGCCGGTATAGGCGTGCGCCATCACATACGTCTGGGCCGCTTCTGCCTCGGCCACGATGGCGCGGATCTCGTCTTCACTGTATTGCGTGTTGCCGATCGGGTCGGTGGGCGACGCCACGCCGCCGGATGCCATGATCTTGATCTGCGTGGCGCCCTTCTGGATCTCTTCGCGCACCGCCAGGCGCACCGCATCCACGCCATCGGCCACACGGGCGATGGCGCCCGCACGGAAGGCGCACGAGCATGGCTCCAGCACGTCGGCGCGCGGCCGGAAGTCGCCGTGCCCGCCGGTTTGCGACAGCGCCTTGCCGGACGGGAAGATGCGCGGGCCGGGCACCAGGCCGGTCTCGATGGCCTGCGACAGGCCCCAGTCGGCGCCGCCCGCATCGCGCACGGTGGTGAAGCCGCGCTCGAGCATGGCTTTCATGATCGGCACGGCGCGCAACGCCACCAGTACATTAGGCTGCACCGCATTCAGGCCGAGGTTGGCCAGAGACGCCAGCACGTGCACGTGGCAGTCGATCAGCCCGGGCATCACAGTCTTGCCGGCGAGGTCGATCACGTGCGCGGCGGGCGCGTGGATTGGCGTGGCCGAAACGCCGGCGATGCGCTCGCCCTCGATCAGCACATCGTGGCGCTGCAGGAGGCTGCCGTGGGCAGGGTCGAGGACGTTGCCGCCTTTGAGTAGGATCTGTTTCATGCGCGGGACGGTGATTAGACGGGTTGAGCGGCTCGGATAGCCTGCGCCGGGCGCAGGTAGGCTGGCTCGCGCACCAGGCGCGTGCCGGCCAGGCTGATGGCGGCGGCGAACATCACGTAGAACGCAGGCGCCATGGTGCTGCCCGTGCTGGCGATCAGCCAGGTGATGATGAACGACGCGAAGCCGCCGAAGATGGTGACCGCCAGATTGTAGGCGACCGACAATCCGGTCGACAGCACCTTGGCCGGGAAGAGCTCGGAGAACGCCGCCAGGATCGGGCCGGTGTAGGTGGCGATCAGGACACCGAACACCAGCTGGAAGACCACCAGCGAAGCCAGCCCCGGGGCCTGGTTGATGTAGGCGAACATCGGGTAAGCCAGCAGCAGGATCAGCAGCGCCGAACTCGATAGCAGCACGCGGCGCCCGATGCGATCGGCCAGCAGCCCGACCAGCGGCGAACACACCATGATCGCCACGCCACCCACCATGCCGGCGATGAAGCCAGTCGACTGCGGCACATGGAGCACTTTGACCGAGTACGTCGGCATGTAGAACAGCAGCACGTAGGTGCAGACCGTCCACAGGATCACCATCGAGAAGCTGGCCGCGGTCTGGCGCGGGTAGTCGCGCAGCACTTCGGTCAGCGGCGAGTCCGACTTGTCGGTGGCATCGCGGAAGGCCGGCGTCTCGTCGAGATGATGGCGGATGTAGTAGCCCACTGGCCCGATCACGATGCCGAGCAGGAATGGCAGGCGCCAGCCCCAGCTATTGAGCGCCTCGGTGCTCAGCGCGGAGGTGACGAAGGTACCGGCCGCGGCGCCCAGCAGCACAGCCACGCCGATGCTCGCCTGGATCCAGCTGGAGTAGTAGGCGCGGCGCTCCACCGGTGCGTACTCGGTCAGGAAGGCGGTGGCGCCGCCCATCTCGCCGCCGGCGGAGAAGCCCTGCAGCAGCCGTGCCACCACGATCAGCAGCGGTGCGAAGACGCCGATCTGATCATAGGTGGGCGCCAGGCCGATCATGGTGGTGCCCAGCGCCATCAGCAGGATGGTCAGCGACAGCGCCGCCTTGCGGCCCACGCGGTCGGCGTATACCCCGAGGATGATGCCACCGACCGGCCGCATGAAGAATCCCACGCCAAACGTGGCAACCGCAAGCAGCAACGACGACAGGTCATTGCCGGTGGGAAAGAAGAGCTTCGCGATGATGACGGCAAAGAAGCTGTAGACGGTGAAGTCGAACCACTCGAGACCGTTGCCGATCACGGTGGCGACGATGGCGCGGCGGCGTTGCGCGCCGCTGACGCCTGGTGGCTTCGATGGCGCTTCTGGGTGGGCGCTTGCGTGCATGACAKCCTCCTGGGTTGGCGGGCCCGGTGCGCGCACCGCGTCGATGCCGGGTCGGCGTGGCAGCGCCGCCCGGTGCGGTCGGGGATCAATCGGCGCACGGCAGGTAGTCCGATGGTAGGAGCAGCGCCGCCGGGCCGAAAACGAATTCTGCGCATGTCGTCATGCGGGCAGCGCATGGCAGGCAACGGGCCGCATGCCGCGCAAGGGAGCGCGGGCGGCATCGGTGGGGCGGGCGGGGGCGGGTGGGGATGGGTGCGGCGGAGGTGGCGCGGCGGCAATGCGCGCGGCCAAGCTGGCAGCGATGCCGGTGCCGTCGGTGGCACCGGCATCGCCGGTCGTGGCAGGCTAGCGTTCGCGCTCCCAGGTCTGGGTGCGGCCCAGCAGGCTGATGCCGATGAAGCCGCGCACGTTGAGCTTCTTGCCGTCATCCGCCAGCGACATCTTGGTTTTGTAGAGCTTGCCGCTTTCGGGGTCGAGGATCTCGCCGCCGCTCCACTCGTTGTCGCCGGTCTTGCGCAGGCCGGTGATGATAGTCATCCCCATGATGGGCTGGTCGCGGCGTGCGTCGGTGCACTTGTCGCACACCTTGGTCTTGCCGTCGTTCTCGGTGAAGCTCTTGACCAGCTTGCCGCTGTAGACGCCGTTCTGTTCGCTGATCTCCACCAGGCCGCGCGGCTTGCCGGTGGCGTCGTCGATGGTCTTCCATGAGCCGGCGGGGGTGGCCTGGGCCAGCGCGGCGGCGCTACCCAGCAGCGCGCCGGCGAGCACGGCGGTGCGTGCCGCGACGGCGGCGGCGCGTGCGACGGTGCGGGGGGCAGTAAAGTGCATCGGGATCTCCTCTTCGAGTTGGTGCGCGCCATGATGCCAGGACAGGGCCAGCCCTGCGGCGCGCGTACGCCAATCTACTGGCGATGGGCTCGCGCTGCAATCGCCAGCCCGCCTTTGCGTACGCACCAAAGCCTTCGCGGCAACCGCCGCAGACCGGCCTGGCGTCTGGAAGCTGGCGGATTCTGTCATGCAGCAAATTGTCCGCTGCCCGGCACTCGAAGCAATCCTCTAGCGGTGCGTTTCAGGTGGGGGCGCCATGCCGCGCTTGCTGCCGCAGGGGCGCCGGCGCGTGCGGCCATCCACGCTCTCGTTTCTTGCGCGCACTCGCGCGCCTGCTGCCGTTGGCAGTCGTCCATTCGGATGGTGCGCGAGCCGATGCCTCGCCACGCGATCTGCCGTCCTGGCCGACGCGCGAAGTCATCCGCTGGCGCACGCATGCCGACACCACCGTGAGACCACCGGCGAGATCACCAGCGACAGCACCAGCGATGCGAGACTCGGAAGGGCATCTCACGCGTCGACGACGCCTGCGAGATGCAAGCGCGAGATGCGAGTGCGAGAGGCCGATCGACATCGTTCGAGCATCGTTGGAGAGCGCGTGTCGCGGTGACGATTCTCAAACCGTTGCGTCGGCGCATCACTGCGCGCGCTGCGCGTGAGCGTATGTGCCGAGTCGAGGCGACGCGCACGGTCCGCGCCGCGTGCCGCGTTGCGGATGCGCGTCTTCACGATAGCGCTGCCGATGTCATCGCAGCGCTCGCTTGCATCCGGGCAACACGCGTCCCAGCACTCGCGTAACGCGTGCCGACGGTTGTCGCGCGGATCTTTTCTGCTTCCCCAAAAGCCTTTGTGCATGCGGGTTTCCGGCGTTACACAATGATCGGGAATTGGCATCGCCGAAGGGCATGGAAGAGGCGCCGAGAGCGATGCGCGCGCTGAAAATCCGGAGCACGCCAGCGACGTCTTCACGCTCGCGCGACGCTGTGTCGAAGCAGCATCGAGCATGGTCGCGAGCAGCGTCGCGAGGGTGCGAGAGACGCGATGAGAGCGCAGCGCGCGCAAGCAAAGACGAGGTCAGCGCAGCGCAACGACGAAGACGATGAAGTTGTCATGCTCGCACGCAAGTTTTTTTGCACTTTTTTCTTAACATCGCCCAACAAACGAATTATGATTCGCCTTGACAAGAGTCTCACTTCATTGCATGGCCTGCGTGGCAGGCAAGACAGCAAGATGCAACGATGAGGTTGGACGTGATGCGCAACGATGAGCGCCGCCCACTTCGATGCAATGAAACAGGTAGCTCAGGAGCACTAGAACTTTGACGCAGACCAAGCCGTACTGGTTTTCTAAAACGCGTGCAGTCTCCTTTGGCCCAGTAACGGGATGGGCGAACTACCCCCGAAAAAATGCCGTACGTGGTGTGCGTGGCCTAGCCCGCATCACGGAAATGCCGGCCGATATCTCTCTTTTCATGTCGCGCGCCGATCCGGCGGATGGCGCGGGCAGATCGAAAATTCCAGGGCGCGGCAAGCGTCAGAAGCCCGGCTGCGGGCTCCGCTTGGCCACATTCGCACCGCGCGCCGCGGTGCCCCTGCCACCGAATTCATTAGCGTGCGGCCACAACGCGCGCCGTGCGCCGATGAATCGCTCGCTCGATTGGGGTCGCACCGCAGTATCGCGCCTCGGGTCGGTCGGGTCGCCAACTTAGGTCATTCGATATTCACTCTCTAGTGAAGGAGTTATCCATGGCAACGACTGCAAAGAAGAAACCGGCGGCTAAGAAGGTCGCCGCCAAGCCGGCCGCCAAGAAGGCAGCCGCCCCGGCCAAGAAAGCCGCTGTGAAGAAGGTCGCCGCCAAGAAGGCAGCACCGGCCAAGAAAGCTGCACCGGCCAAGAAGGCCGCAGTGAAGAAGGTCGCCGCCAAGAAGGTCGTAGCGAAGAAGGCAGCGCCGGCCAAGAAGGCAGCCGCACCGGCAAAGAAGGCCGCCGCCAAGAAGGTTGTAGCCAAGAAGGCCGCACCGGCCAAGAAAGCTGCCGCCAAGAAGGTCGTAGCGAAGAAGGCCGCACCGGCCAAGAAGGTCGCCGCCAAGAAGGCCGCACCGGCCAAGAAGGCTGCACCGGCTGCCAAGAAGGCCGCGCCCGCCAAGAAGGCTGCTGCTGCCAAGAAGGCTGCTCCGGCTAAGAAGGCGCCTGCTGCCAAGAAGGCACCGGCCAAGAAGGCTGCTGCCAAGAAGGCCGCGCCTGCCAAGCCTGCCGCTGCACCTGCTGTTGCACCCGCTGCAGCTGCCAAGACCGCGCTGAACCCGGCTGCGGCATGGCCTTTCCCCACGGGCACCCGTCCGTAAGCGTGCCGGCAACGGCTACCGCTGGGAATTGCCAAGGCACGCAGGGCGTGCCGCACTGACCGGATACCGCGTATCCGGTCCGCAGGACGCTAGTCTTGCCAACCCGTCGATGGTGCAAGCCCGGCGGGTTTTTTCATGGGCGCTCGAAAGACGGCAAGCGAAGCACGGAACGCGGGACAGAGGACATGGCAGCCCGGCCCGGGAACGCCGCAAAGAAAAAGCGCTGCTCCGGTGAAGGAGGCAGCGCTTTGCCAGGGTCGTATTGCGGCGTGTGCGGCGCGGTCCCTGAGACCGCTCCAGAACGTGCCAGGAGCTATCGGGCAGCGGGGGTGGCAACCTAGGCTGCCACCCCCGCTGCGCGGCCACCCGGGGCCGCCCAGGGCCACCCCATGCCGTCCCGCGTACCCTCTTAGTGCGTGACGCGGGTCGTGCCGCCCGACGACAGCAAGCGCACGCGCTCGCCCGGACGGAAGGCTTCGTCGGCGTCCTGGACGATGGCGCGCATATCGCCGTTGTCCAGGCGCACGGTGATTTCCAGGCCACGGCGCTGGCTGATCTTGTTCTCGGCCATGCTGCCGGCGATGCCGCCGAGCACGGCGCCCAGCACGCCGGCTGCCACCGAGCCGCCGCCGTTGCCGATGGTGCTGCCCGCGGCGATGCCGCCGATGGCGCCACCGGCGATCGTGCCGGCGCCGGTCTGGTCGCCCTGGATCAGCACCTCGCGAACCGTCTCGACCACGCCGTAGCGCAAGGTCTGCTCGCGCTGCGCCTGGCCCGGCTTATAGATGCTGGCGGAATTCGACTGCGCAGCGCAGCCAGCCACCAGGGTGGCTGCGGCGGCGAGCGCGATGGCGCTGGTGCGAATCAGGGTGTGCATAGGATCAATCCCGGAAAAGGTGTTACTCGTAGCGGTAGCCAAAAGCGGACTGGAAGCGCTCACCGATTTCGTCGCGCGACGGCTTGTGGTTCTGCGGACCCTGGTGCGCGATCTTGATGGAGCCCATCAGGCTGGCAAGCCGGCCCGTTGTTTCCCAGTCGAAGCCCTGTTCGATGCCGTAAAGCAGGCCGCCGCGGAAGGCATCGCCGCAGCCCGTCGGATCGACCACGCGATCCGCTTTCACGGAGGCGATATTGTACTTCTGGTTGTCGGCAAAGACGGTGGCGCCCTTTTCGCCGTGGGTCACGATGAACGCCTTGACCTGCGCGGCGACTTCATCGCTGGTCCAGCCGGTACGCGACAGCAGAACCTGGGCTTCGTAGTCATTGACCGTCACGTAGCTGGCGAGTTCAACGAACTGGCGCAGATCGTCGCCGTTGAACAGCGGCATGGCCTGGCCCAGGTCGAAGATGAACGGAACGCCGGCGTCGGCGAACTGGCGCGCGTGGTGCAGCATGCCTTCGCGGCTGTCGGGGGCGACGATGCCCAGGCCGGGCGCGTTGCTGCCGCCGAGCGCGTCCTGCACCTGCGAGAGCTGCGACTGGTTCATCGCGCCGGGGTGGAATGCCGTGATCTGGTTGTTCTCCAGGTCGGTCGTGATCATCGCTTGCGCCGTGAAGGTGTCAGGCAGGGTGCGGATGTGCTCGGTGCCGATATCGAGCGCGCGCAGGTGTTGCAGGTAGGGCTCGGCGTCGACGCCGACGGTAGCCATGATCACCGGGTTGCCGCCAAGCAGCTTCAGCGTGTAGGCGATATTGCCGGCGCAGCCGCCGAACTCGCGGCGCATGGACGGGACCAGGAAGGACACGTTCAGSATGTGGATCTGGTCGGGCAGGATATGTTCGCGGAAATGTCCCTCGAACGTCATGATGGTGTCGTAGGCAACGGAGCCACAGATCAGGCTGGACATGCTCTCTCCAATTCTCGTAATGCGGGCTGACGGGGCCACCGGGTCGTGCAGGTGCCCCTGAATGCAAAAACGGCCACCCGTTTTGCCGGGTGGCCGCGCCTGGCAGGTGGCGCGCTTACTTCAGTGCGGCCAGTGCGGCGTCGTAGTTCGGCTCGTTCTTGATTTCCGAGACCAGTTCGCTGTACTTCACGGTGTCGTTCTCATCGAGCACCACCACGGCGCGCGCGGTCACGCCGGCCAGCGGGCCGGTCTTGATGTCCACGCCGTAGTTGCCCTTGAAGTCGGCGCCGCGCATCAGCGACAGCGGCACCACGTTGGCCAGGCCTTCAGCGGTGCAGAAGCGGCCCATGGCGAACGGCAGGTCGGCCGAGACGGTCAGCACAACGGTGTTGGCCAGGCCGCTGGCGGCTTCGTTGAACTTGCGCGCCGAAGCCTGGCACACCGGGGTGTCCAGGCTGGGGACGATATTGAGCACCTTGCGCTTGCCGGCGAAGTCAGCCAGCGTGACATCCTTCAGGTCCTTGCCGACCAGCGAGAATGCGGGGGCCTTGTCGCCGGCTTGCGGAAACTTGCCGCCGACTTCGATGGCGTTGCCGCCGAGGGTGACGTTGCTCATATGTGCTCCTGTGTGAAATGTGGGCTCGCAAATCGGGGGCGCTCGGGATTGGCGGCGAGCCCAGATGGAATTCAGGGATAGAAGATCAGCACGCGGTAGTTTGCCGCCGCTTGCTGCGACCGGAATCGTACCCGAACCGGCAGCTCCGTGCCTGCCCGCAGGCCATGTGTGGCAAAGGCCTGCTGCTCGGCTTCAAGGTAGTCGGCGGGTTGGAGCACCTTGCGCAGCAGGAGCTGGTCCTGGAGGTCCGTCATGACCAGCTCGATGGCGGGCAGCGCCACGGTGGCGCGGCCCTGGTTGCGCAGCGTCACGGCGAGCAGGTAGGCGTCGGATTCGTCATCCTGCTTTTGCAGCAGCGAGCTCTCGATGCGCAAGGCGTCGATGTCGCGCCACGGTGCCACCGCGCAACCCAGCGCAGCGCAGGCCGCCTCGAGGGCGGGGCGCAATACGGGGAAGCGGCCGGACAACTGGCTGCGCGCCAGGTAGGTGCCTTGCACCAGGCCCGCAATCACGAGGAACCCGATCGCCAGCCTTTGCAGCATGCGCTTGCGCTTGGCCGGGCCAGGATCGCGCTCGCGCGCATGGCGCAGGAAGTCGGGCGCGAAGGACGGGGTGGCAGGCGTGTCGCTGCGCATCCACGGCCRCTCGGCCTGTTCGCGTGAGATCGCTTCGGGAATCTCGGGGAGGTCGTCCTGCGCTTCGGCGCGCAGGTAGCCGCTTGCGCTCGGGATGGCCGCGGCGTCGGCGTCGGTGTTGGCGGCGGCACTCGTGGTGGCTTGGCTGGTGGCGGATGCTTCGTTCGCCGCTTTCGCTATGTTGGCTGCGCTTTCCGTATCGGCGATGTCCGCGGTGTGCGTGGCATCGTCGTCGCTCAGCGTGCTGGGGTCGAGCCGCGGCCAGGGTGCAGCTTCCGGCGCGCGTGCTTCGCTTGCCCGCGATGCCTCTGGCTCTGYCTCGGCCTCGGCGGGAAGGCCGACTTCCTCGCTCTCGACGATGCCGGGTACGAACACCGCGGAAGGCTCGTCCTCGTCCTTGTCCTCGTCAGCGTTGCCGGCTTCCGGCTCCATCCGATGGTTGCCGGCCTGCACGGCCTCGTCCGCTTCCGCCTGCGTTTGGTACAGCATGACGGTGGGCGCATCGAGCGCCGGCACGTCGTAGCCAGGGTCGTAGCCGGGGTCGAAGGGCGCGGCGGCGGGGCGGCTGTCGTCGGGGTCGTGCTGGGGGGGCGTGTCGACGTGCGCTGCTTCGTGTGGCACGGCGGTGGCTTCGGCCGGGTGCGCTTGCGCGTCCGGGTGCGCCACGGCATGCGCCCGCTTGCGCGGGGCGCGCGGTGCGCGGGCAGCCTTGTGTGCTTCTTCGTGTGTTTCTTCGTGCGCGTGCTCGGCGGGCGCCTCCTGTGCCGGGGGCGCGGCGGGGGCAGGGGCGGCAATGCCTTCCCCCGCCTGCGCGACGGTCTCAGGGCCGGCTGCCGGCTCGGGCGCCGGCAACTCGATCAGGTGCTCGCGTGCATCGAAGACGGTGTCGCACTGGCCGCAGCGGACCAGTCCCTGGCGCAGCCGCAGCTGGTCCGCCACCAGCCGAAAGGCAGTGCGACAGGCCGGGCAACGCGTGACGAGCTTGGCGGCCATGGGCTGGGCTCAGCGCTGGGTGCCGGTGCCTTCACCGCGGGTGCCATGCAGGCAGACCCAGCCTTCCTCGCTGCGCCAGACTGACATGGGCAGCCAGGGCGCGTAGGCCGCGGCGACTTCGTCGGCCTGCCGCTCCAGCACGCCCGACAGCACCAGCCGGCCGCCGGGGCGAACCCGCGCGCTCAGCATGGCCGCCATCAGCTTCAGCGGGTTGGACAGGATATTGGCGACGACGAGGTCGTAGCTGGCCTCGGAGACGGTTTCCGGCAGCGCGAAGGTGGCCTCCACGCGATTGCGCTCGGCGTTATAGCGCGAGGCTTCCACCGCGTTGGGGTCGATATCGATGCCGAGCGTGTCGCCGGCGCCCAGCTTGCGCGCCACGATGGCGAGGATGCCCGAGCCACAGCCGTAGTCGAGCACCGTTTCGCCGGCCTTGATGTTCTGTTCCAGCCACTGCATGCACAGCCGCGTGGTGGGATGGCTGCCAGTACCGAAGGCTAGGCCCGGGTCCAGCTCCAGCACCACCGCGTCGGGGTCCGGCGCGTCGTGCCAGGACGGCACCACCCAGATGCGCTCGCCGATGCGGATCGGCGCGAACTGGGATTGCGTCAGGCGCACCCAGTCCTGGTCTTCGACGGGGCGCAGCTGGTAAGCCGGCACCGGGTCGATGCCCAGCGCATTGGCGGCAGCGGCCACCACCAGCACGGGGTCGGCGCTGTCGTCAAACAGCGCCACCACGCGTGAGCGGTTCCATGCCAGGCGGGTCGGCTCCATGCCGGGCTCGCCGAACAGCGGCTGCTCGTCGGGCGTATCGGCATCGGCGTCTTCCACCGAGACCGACAGCGCGCCGAGGTCGAACAGCGCGTCAGACCAGGCTTCGGCCTGATCTTGTGCGATTTCGATCACACATTCCTGAAATGCCACAGGCGATCCTTGTCGATCAGTTATGACTGGCCGCGCCGGGGCTTCAGATCTTGCCGCCCTTGGCCACGTTCTTCTGGGCCAGGCGGTGCTCGAGATAGTGAATGCTGGTGCCGCCTTCGACGAAGTTGGCATCGAGCATCAGCTCACGGTGCAGCGGTACGTTGGTCTGGATGCCGTCCACCACCATTTCCGACAGCGCGATCCGCATGCGGGCGATGGCCTGCTCGCGGGTGGCGCCGTAGGTGATGATCTTGCCGATCATCGAATCGTAGTTGGGCGGCACGAAGTAGCCATCATACGCGTGCGAGTCGACCCGCACGCCGGGACCGCCGGGCATGTGCCACGCGGTGATGCGCCCGGGCGACGGCGTGAACTTGAACGGGTCCTCGGCGTTGATGCGGCATTCGATCGAGTGGCCGCGCAGCTGCACGTCCTTCTGGCGCCAGCGCAGCTTCTCGCCAAAGGCGATGCGGATCTGCTCCTGCACGATGTCGATGCCGGTGATCATCTCGGTGACCGGGTGCTCAACCTGCACGCGCGTGTTCATCTCGATGAAGTAGAACTCGTTATTCTCATACAGGAATTCGAAGGTGCCGGCGCCACGGTAGCCGATCTTCTTGCAGGCCTCGGCGCAGCGGTCGCCGATGCGCTCGATCAGGCGGCGCGGGATGTGCGGCGCAGGTGCTTCTTCGATGACCTTCTGGTGGCGGCGCTGCATCGAGCAGTCGCGCTCGCCCAGCCAGATGGCCTGGCGATGCTGGTCGGCCAGGATCTGGATCTCGACKTGCCGGGGGTTCTCCAGGAATTTCTCCATGTAGACCTCCGGGTTGCCGAAGGCACGGCCGGCTTCCTCGCGCGTCATGTTGACCGCATTGACCAGGGCGGCCTCGGTGTGCACCACGCGCATGCCGCGGCCACCGCCGCCGCCCGCTGCCTTGATGATGACCGGATAGCCCACGGCACGCGCCGTGGCCAGGATTTCCTTGGGGTCGTCGGGCAGGGCGCCTTCGGAACCCGGCACGCACGGCACGCCCGACTTGATCATGGCCTGTTTGGCCGAGACCTTGTCGCCCATCAGGCGGATGCTCTCGGAGGTCGGGCCGATGAAGACGAAACCGGACTTTTCCACGCGTTCGGCGAAGTCGGCGTTTTCCGACAAGAAGCCGTAGCCCGGGTGGATGGCTTGCGCATCGGTCACCTCGGCGGCCGAGATGATGGCCGGCATGTTGAGGTACGACAGCGGCGAGGGTGCCGGGCCGATACAGACGGCTTCGTCGGCCAGCTTGACGTACTTGGCTTCCTTGTCGGCTTCCGAATACACCACCACAGTCTTGATGCCGAGCTCGCGGCAGGCGCGCTGGATGCGAAGGGCGATTTCACCGCGATTCGCGATCAGAATTTTTTCAAACATAGTCACTCTCTGCGAGGAGAAAGGCGGTCCCACCGCGGCGGATCGTGGCGTCTCCGGCGAGGGCAGCCGGAGTGCGGGCGGGGGTGCTGGCACCGGGACGAGGAACGCCCGGTGGCCGTCGCCGCCGTGGCTGGCCGGAGAATTCCGGCGCAGGCTGCGGGCGGCGCGGCATGCCGGTCAGTTTCAGCCGATGATGAACAGCGGCTGGCCGTATTCCACCGCCTGGCCATTCTCGACCAGGATTTCCTTGATCACGCCAGCCTTGTCCGACTCGATCTCGTTGAGCAGCTTCATCGCTTCGATGATGCAGACCGTCTGGCCTTCCTTGACGGTATCGCCCACATTGACGAACGACGCCGCGCCCGGCGACGGTGCGCGATAGAAGGTACCGACCATCGGCGAGGTCACGACATGGCCCACCGGCAGTTGCGGCGCGGCCGGCTCGCTACCGGCGACGGGCATCGCGACCGGCGCGGCGGCCGGAGGCAGTGCCTGCATCGGCTGCATGGCCATCGGCGCGGCGATGACCTGCGGCGGCGCCTTGACGATCCGCACCTTGCCTTCGCCTTCGGTGACTTCCAGCTCGGAGATGCCGGACTCGGCCACCAGGTMGATCAGCGTCTTCAGCTTGCGCAGGTCCATCTTCTATCCTCCTGAATCGGGTTGTCCGGCGGCCACCGCTCTGGTGGCTGCGTCCGGGAAAAACTGACGCCTCCGGCGGGCTGCCTTGGTCCGCCGCGAACATGGCGGCGGGGCAGGCGCCGGGGGGCGCTGTAACGGTTTAAGAAATCAATGGGCGGATCAGGCCTTGGGCAGCGCCTGTTCCAGCTCCTGCCCGAGGGCATAGTCCAGCGCCAGCAGATACCCCTGCCAGCCAAGTCCGCAGATCACTCCGATCGCCACATCGGAGAAATAAGAGTGATGACGGAAGCTCTCGCGCCGATGCACGTTCGACAAGTGGACTTCCACAAACGGAATCGCCACCCCGGCCAGCGCATCGCGCAGCGCTACGCTGGTATGCGTATAGGCGGCCGGGTTGATGATGATGAAATCCACGCCCTCGCCGCGCGCGGCATGGATACGATCCACCAGCGCGCCCTCATGGTTGGACTGAAACGTAGCCAGGGTGATGCCGGTCTGGCGGGCTCGCTGCGCGAGGGCCAGGTCGATATCGGCTAGTTTCGTGTACCCATAAGTCTCCGGCTCCCGCGTGCCCAGCAAATTCAGGTTCGGTCCGTGCAGGACCAGCACCTTGCGGTAGCGGGGGGAGCGGCGTTCGGGAGGCGTATCGATCACGGCGGCTCGACCATTTCAACGAAATTGCGCGGAGATTACCGTAGCTTAGAGTGATTTGTCTAGCAGCGTAGACATAGGCAGCTTCGAAGCAGGCGAGTTTTCAGGCCCGATTCCGCACTTTGGGGTCGCGAAATCGTGTTTCGATCAAATTGCGCGATGATCGAACAAGGTTAGGAGAAAATCGCCCCAAATCAAGAATCTTATGGCTAGCTGCGAGGCAGCGCGGCGCGCAGCTCGTCAGGGGAAACCCTGCCCATTTTGCGGTAGCTGACCGTGCCATCGGGCGCAATGATCACTGTATAGGGCAGGCCGCCGGCCGCGTTGCCAAAGTTGCGCGAAAGCTCCGTACCGGCAAATCCGGCCACGGCCAGTGGGTAGGAGACGGGGATCTTCTTGATGAACTGCTGGATATTGTTAGCGGAATCGATGCCGATGCCGACAAATTCCACTTTTCGTCCCGTGTATTCCTTGTGCAATGCGTTCAGGTCGGGCATTTCTTCCACGCAGGGACCGCACCAGGGTGCCCAGAAGTTCACAACCACCGTTTTTCCGCGAAGTTGCGCGAAGTTGATCTGGGCGCCGTCCGGATCTGGCAGTTGCGTGCGCAGGAACGTCTCGACGGCCTCGTCGGATGCCGGCTTGGGCGAAAACACATAGTGCCCGGCCAGCGCGCCCGCGGCGGCGGCCACGACGGCAACGGCAAGCCAGGCCCAGAGGCGGCTGCGGCGGACAGGAGTGCTGGTGGAAGAGGTCATGGCAGCAAGAAAGATAGCGGCTGATGGAAGAGGTAAGAACCCGGAGGGCTCCATGGGGACGGGGTGCAGGGCCTGTGGCCGGCCTCGCCCGCGCTCCCGGTCAAAGGTGGCGCTCAGGCCGCTGCGGGCGCGTCGGGCATCTGGGGGGCTGCCACGTCGGCGGCCGCCAGCAGCGCCTGCACGGCGTCCACATCGGCACGGGCAACCCGGCCGCTGGCCGCGGCCCGGACTGCGCCGCGTTCGTCATCTGCATCATACAGCGCTATATGGATGCCGACGGGCTGGCCAAGTTCCGTGCGGATCTCTCCCGCCAGCAGGCGCGCATCGCGCACGGCCGGCCACTGTCCCTTCCAGAGGAAACTCAGGGTCTCGACCTCGCCGCGGCCGGCGAAGTGCCGGGTCTCGCTGGTGTCGAAGTCCACGCCAGCGTTGAGCAGGTGCAKGGTGAGATCCTTGGGGCTATCGCAAAAGCACTGCAGATAGACGTCGGAATGCTCGGTGGCGGTGCCATTGAGCACGGCCCCGGCCAGGTATGGGCGGAATGCGGCGAGGTCGCGCATGGCAAGCACGGCCAGCCGGCGCAGCAGCGCCAGCACGCGAGGCTGGCTCTCCGAGTGGAACAGTGCCTGATAGAGACGGACCTCCGCTTCCACGGCCTCGTTGTCGGGGAGCCACTCGCCCGCCACGCGCACGTCGCCCAGCAGCTGCCGCGCGGCCTTGCGCTTGGCCGTGGCGTAGTCGGTGCCATCTTCCGCGATCATGCGGGCGGCGGCCTGGGCGATTTCCTCGCGCAGGCGGATGGGGTCGAGGGTGGGGCGGCGGGGCATGGGGGGATGATACCGGAGGGATCGCGGCCTGCGCGCTAGGGTCGGGTTTTGCTTTTTAGAGTGGCCGGTGACGGGGAGATTCCTTGGGGCGAAGGCGCCGGCCTGGAAATCTGCCGTGCCCGGCCGCCGGCCTTTCCCGCACGGCGTCGCCGTCACCCCCTCAGGTACAATTCTCTCCATCCAGAAGCAACCCGGCCCGGCCGCCCTGGCCCGCCCAATCCTAAATCCCATGCATATTCACATCCTCGGTATCTGCGGCACATTCATGGGCGGCCTCGCCGTGCTTGCCAAGCAGGCTGGCCACCGCGTCACCGGATGCGATGCCAATGTCTATCCGCCGATGAGCACGCAGCTCGAGGCGCAGGGCATTGAGCTGATCGAGGGCTTCGATCCTGGCCAGCTGGCGCTGGAGCCGGACCTGTTCGTCATCGGCAATGTGGTGTCGCGCGGCAATCCGCTGATGGAGGCCATCCTCAACCGCAACCTGCCTTACGTCTCCGGCCCGCAGTGGCTCGGGGAGCATGTGCTGCGCGGCAAATGGACGCTGGCGGTGGCGGGCACCCATGGCAAGACCACCACCACCTCCATGCTGGCCTGGATCCTGGAAGATGCCGGCTACCAGCCGGGCTTCCTGGTGGGCGGCGTGCCGCAGAATTTTGGCGTGTCGGCGCGGGTGACCGACTCTGACTTCTTCGTGATCGAGGCTGATGAGTACGACACGGCGTTCTTCGACAAGCGCAGCAAGTTTGTCCATTACCGTCCGCGCACGGCCATCCTGAACAACCTGGAATACGACCACGCCGACATCTTCCCTGATCTTGCTGCCATCGAGACCCAGTTCCATCATTTGGTGCGCACCGTGCCGGAGCAGGGCCGGCTGATCGTCAACGGCTTTGAGGAAAGCCTGGCGCGCGTGCTGGAGCGGGGCTGCTGGAGCGAGACCGAGCAATTCGGCATCGGCGACTGGCGCGCGGGCGAGCCCGCCGAGGGTGATGCCGCCAGCGATAGCGTGACCCAGGACAGCTTCGATGTCTGGTTCGGCGACGCGCTGCAAGGCCGGCTCAACTGGGCCTTGCAAGGCACGCACAACCGGATGAATGCGCTGGCTGCGATTGCGGCTGCCCGCCATGTGGGCGTGCCAGCGCCGCAGGCGATCGATTCCTTGTCGCGCTTCGCTAATGTGAAGCGCCGCATGGAAGTGCGTGGCGTGGTCAATGGCATCACGGTCTATGACGACTTTGCCCACCATCCCACGGCGATCCAGACCACGCTGGACGGCCTGCGCAAGCGGGTTGGCGCGGCGCGCATCCTGGCGGTGCTGGAGCCGCGCTCCAACACCATGAAGCTGGGCGTGATGAAGGCGCAGCTCCCGGCCAGCCTCGAGGCGGCTGACCTGGTGTTCGGGTATGGCGCGGCCAGCGGCAAGGATGCGCTGGGCTGGGACCTGGCCGAATCGCTGGCGCCGCTGGGCGAGCGCGCGGCGGCGTTCAGCGACCTTCCCGAGCTGGTCCRCGCGGTGCGAGCCGCCGCGCGCCCGGGCGACCATGTGCTGGTCATGAGCAACGGCGGCTTCGRCGGCGTCCACCAGAAGCTGCTGGACGCGTTTGCCGCAGGTGTTTCCGCCTGAGCGGGGCCTGGCATGCTGCTATACCTGCACGGTTTCCGCTCATCTCCACAGTCCTTCAAGGCGCGCCTGGTCCAGGAGCGCATGCGTGAATGGGGCGTGGGACGCTATTACGCCTGTCCGGTGCTGAATGTGTCGCCGGTCCAGGCTATCGCCCAGGCCGAAGCGGCCATCGCGGCCTCGCAGGCCGGTGGCGCACAGCCGCTTACCATCATCGGCTCCTCGCTGGGCGGCTTCTATGCGCGCTGGCTGGCCGAGCGCCACGGCTGCCGCGCAGTGCTTCTTAACCCGGCGGTGCATCCCTGGACCGACCTGGAGCGCCACCTGGGYGACCAGCCGCTCTGGCACGGCGGTGGCTCGGTGCGGGTGGAACGCCACCACCTGGATGAACTTGTGGCGTTGCGGGTCGAGCCCATCACCCGGCCGGAGCGCTATTTCCTGCTGGCCGCGACCGGTGACGAGGTGCTGGACTACCGCGAGATGCTGGCGGCCTTCCCCGGCGCGCACACGCGCGTCATCGAGGGCAGCGACCACGGCATCAGCGAATTTGCCGGCTACGTCGACGAAGTCCTCGCTTTCTGCGGCTATGGACCCGATGGCCAGATCGGCCAGGGCGACGCCATCGACCCCATCGGCCCGGAGCCACGGGCATGAACGCGGCATGAACGGGGCGCATCTGCGCCGCAGTGGTTGGCACGCCCGTCTACCCGAAGATCCCGCCATCAGCGCTAACCTGCGCCGCTGGGTGACCGGTGATGGCTCGCTCACTGCCCGGCTGGTGGCGGCGTCGGACGCTTTTCGGGTGCGCCGCCTGGCGCAGCGCATGGAACTCGCCCTTGCCGATGAATGGCAGGCGCTGGGGCTGCCTGCCCGTCGCCGCGCGCTGGCGCGCGAGGTGCTGCTGATCTGTGATGGGGTGCCGGCCATCTTTGCCCATACCGTGGTGAAGCCTGACCATGCCCGGCGCGACTGGCCGTTCCTGCGCGGCCTGGGCGAGCGCCCGCTGGGCAGCGCGCTGTTCGTCGATCCCCGCGTGCGGCGCGAGCCGTTTGCCTTTGCGCGCCTGCTTGCGCATCACCCGCTGCGGCGCCGGCTGGAACTAGCCGTGCCGGCCATGCGGGAACTCGCTGCGTCATCGGCGTTGCCCGCGCGGCGCTCGGCCTTCCGGCGTGGCGACGGCGTCATGCTGGTGACCGAGGTATTCCTGCCCGACCTGCTGGCGCGGCCCGCGCCGGAACTGAGCGGTTCCAGCCAGAAGCCGCCAGGTAGCCATCCAGGACAAGAACTTTCCCCAGATCGATAATCGCGACGAAGAAGAAGAGACGACCATCATGAAATTGCAGGGACGTGTTGCCATCATCACTGGCGCTGCCGCCGGGATCGGTTTTGCCACCGCGCAGCGCTTTGCCGCGGAAGGTGCGCTCTTGGTGCTTTGCGACGTGCAGGAGGAGCGCGTGCGCGCCGCCGCCGGGACGCTCGCCGCTTCAGGCGCCACCGTGAGCGCCCACAAGGTCGACGTGACGCGCCGCGACGAGGTCGACGCCATGGTGGCGGCCACGCTGGCCAGGCACGGCCGCATCGACATCCTTGTCAATAACGCTGGCATCACCAAGGATGCACGCCTGACCAAGATGACCGAAGCCCAGTTCGACGCGGTGATCGACGTCAATCTCAAGGGCGTCTTCAACTGCGCCCAGGCCGTGGCCGACATCATGGCAGAGCAGGGCAAGGGTGTGATTCTCAATGCCTCCAGCGTGGTTGGCCTGTACGGCAACTTCGGCCAGACCAACTATGCGGCGAGCAAGTTCGGTGTGATCGGCTTCACCAAGACGTGGGCGCGCGAGCTGGGCCCCAAGGGCGTGCGCGTCAACGCGGTGTGCCCGGGTTTCGTCGCCACCGAGATCCTGCAGACCGTGCCGGAGAAGGTGCTGGACGGTATGAAATCGTCTTGCTGGCTGCGCCGTCTGGCGGAGCCGGCCGAAATCGCCAGCATCTACACCTTCCTCGCCAGCGACGATGCCAGCTACGTCAATGGCGTGGCGATCGAGGCCAGCGGCGGCATGTCGCTGTAACAGCCCGCCCTGCGCCGGGCTTGCAGCCGGCGCGGTGCGGTATCATCTCAGGTCCGGTTGCCGTCTTGCCTGAAGGCGGCCTTGCACCATTTCTCTCACCGGGCCGTTCCCGCAGGCGTGACAAAGCGCCAGGGTGCTTGGTTTGCCAAGTGCGGTTCCCGGCATTTCTGAAAGTACCGATCCATGCAGTTGCTGTTCGAAGAAGGCGGCGAGATTCGCGCCGGCACCGTGCTGACCCAGCAGGGCGAGTCGTACCAGGTGGAGCTGCCCGCGGGCAAGCGCACCAAGGTCAAGTCGCGCGACGTATTGCTGCAGTTCGCGCAGCCGTCGGCGATCGAGCTGTTGCGCCAGACCGCCGACTTGGTCGGCGAGGTTGACCTGGAATTCCTGTGGGAATGCGCATCGGAGGACGAGTTCGGCTTTGTCGACCTGGCTGCCGAGTACTACGGCGCGGGTGCGAGCGTGGTGCAGCAAGCCGCGCTGGCGCAGACGCTGCACGGCAATCCGGTCTATTTCCGCCGCAAGGGCCGMGGGCGCTACCAGCGCGCGCCGGAAGACCAGTTGAAGGCTGCGCTTGCCGCGCTCGAGCGCAAGAAGCAGCAAGCCCTGGTGCAGGCCGAGTACGAGAACCAGCTCAAGGCCCTGACCCTGCCCGATGCGTTCCGCGGCAAGGCACTGCAACTGCTGTTCAAGCCCGACAAGAACAGCCTCGAATACAAGGCGATGGACGCCGCTTGCACCGCGCTGGGCATGTCGCCGATGCGGCTGATGGTGGCGGTGGGCGGCATTGCCAGCCCGCGCGCGCTGCATGAGGCCAAGTTCCTCTCCGAGTGCTTCCCCAAGGGCACCGGCTTTCCCGACGTGGCCGTGCCGGAACCCGCCGGCGACCTGCCGCGTGCAGATGTAGAGGCGTTCTCCATCGATGACGTCACCACCACCGAGATCGACGATGCGCTGTCGGTCACGCCGCTGGATGGCGGCAAGATCCGCGTGGGCATCCATATCGCGGCGCCCGGCCTGGGCATCCGCCGTGGCGAGCCGCTCGATGCCGTGGCGCGCCATCGCCTGTCGACGGTCTATTTCCCCGGCGACAAGATCACCATGCTGCCGGATTCGGTGGTGGAGCGCTACACGCTGCAGGAAGGGCGCGAGTGCCCGGCCCTGTCGCTGTACGTGGTCTACGACCCGGCCCTGCAGATGATCGTCAGCAGCGAAACCCGCGCCGAGCTGGTCAAGATCGCGGCCAACCTGCGCCACAACCTGCTTGAGGATGTGGTGACCGAGGCCGCGCTGGCCGCCGGCACCGGCGACTACCCGTTCCGCGACGCGCTGACCCAGCTGTTCCATTTCTCCGGCTGGCTGCACGACGAACGCCAGAAGGCGCGTCTTGCCAGCGGGTTGCGCCCCGAGTCGCACAACCGCGCCGACTACAGCTTCTACATCGACCTGCTGGAAGACGGCGGCGAACGCGTGCGCATCGAGCAGCGCCGCCGCGGCTCCCCGCTCGACAAGATCGTCGCCGAGCTGATGATCCTGGCCAACAGCACCTGGGGCAAGCTGCTTGCCGACAACGGTGTGCCGGGCATCTACCGCACGCAGAAGGCCTGGGGCATGAACCGCACCCGCATGCAGACCTACCCGGCGCCCCACGAGGGGCTGGGCGTGGCGCAATATGCGTGGAGCACCTCGCCGCTGCGCCGCTACGTCGACCTGGTCAACCAATGGCAGATCCTGGCAGTCGCCCAGCATGGCATCACGGCCAAGCTGGTGGCGCCGTTCAAGCCCAAGGATTCGGACCTGCTGGCCGCGGTGGCGGATTTCGAAGGCACCTACGCCGCTTATGCCGACCACCAGTCGACCATGGAGCGCTACTGGTGCCTGCGCTGGCTGCAGCAGGAAAAGCGCGAGCGCCTGATGGGCTCGGTGCTCAAGGAAGGCGCGGTGCGCTTTGCCGAGATCCCGCTGGTCACGCGCGTGCCGGAGCTGATGCAGGCTTCGCGCGGCACCCAGGTGCTGCTGGAGATCGGCGCGATAGACGAGATCTCGCTGGAAGTGTCATGCCGGGTCCTGGAAGTGTTTGCCGGCGAAGGCGAGCTGCCGCAGGAAGAGATGGAGCGGGACGACGAAGCCGGCGAAGTGTCGGCGCAAGCCGCCGCTGAAGCCGCGGCCGAGGAGGCCGCCGAAGCCGCTGCCGAGGGCGCGGCCGAAGGGGCAACCGAAGCGGCAGCTGAAGGTGAGGTTGACGTTGCCACTGGGGAAACCGGCGACGACGAAGCCGCGAGTGCTGCAGCTGCCACAAGCGAAGGCGCTGCGTCGGACACACGCGACACCGGCACCGGCGGCGCGGTCTGAGTTCCTCGGAAAAAACGAGGCGCTCCCTTACAATCGCAGTCTGACCCCGGGGTCCCACGGACCCCGGCCCCAGTCTCGCCCGATCGACGCTTCCCAGCCAACGTCCCGCCCATCGTGAAAGCCGCTTTTTCTCCCCGCCAGTGGTGGAACGCCAGCAGCACGATGGCCAAGGCTCTGGTCGTCTCGTTGCTGGCGCATGCGTTGCTGCTGACCGTGCGCGTGGTGGCGCCGGAGGCGTTCGAGATCAAGCGCACCGATGCCGCGCTCGATGTGGTGCTGGTCAATTCCAAATCGGCACAGCGTCCGCAGAACCCCACCGTGCTGGCCCAGGCCAACCTCGACGGCGGTGGCGAGCACGACCAGCAGCGCGCCACCACGCCGCTGCCGGCCCAGACCGTCACCAAGGACGGCGACCTGGTGCGCCAGATGCAGCGCCGCGTGGAGCAGATGGAGCAGGAGCAGCAGCGCCTGATGACGCAGTCGCGCGAAGCCGCGCCGTCCGTGCACAGCCAGCCGCTCAAGCCCGGCCAGCAGCGCCTGGAAAACCCGCTGCGCGGCCAGGACGAACGCACCTCGCTCGACGAGATGGCCAAGCTCGAAGCCGAGATTGGCCGCAACCTCGAGCAATACGCCAAGCGGCCCAAGCGCTACCAGCTCACCGCCACCAGCGCGCAGGAAGTGGAATACGCGCAGTACTACGACCGCCTGCGCCAGAAGATCGAAGCGCGCGGCACCATCGATTTCCCCCAGCGCAATGGCAAGCCGATCTACGGGCAACTGATCCTGGTGATCAACGTCAACCGGCAAGGCCGGCTTGGCTATAACCGCGATGGCTACAACATCGACGCCATCGACGTGGTCAAGAGCTCGGGCGATCCCGTGCTGGACCGCCAGGCGGTTGCCATCGTGCGGGCGGCGGCGCCGTTCGGCGGGTTCACGGCGCAGATGCAGGCGCGCCAGGATATTCTCGAAGTGATCTCTACATTCAAGTTCTCGCGCAGTGGGCTGGAAACTCGCCTGCAGTCCCGATGACGCCATCACCTGACACTATGCAATCCCAGACTCCCGCCGACCGTTACGTCGTGATCGGCAACCCCATCGCGCACAGCCGCTCGCCCGCCATCCATGCCGCGTTCGCGCAGCAGACCGGCGAGGCCATCGAGTACGAGCGCCTGCTGGCGCCGCTCGATGGGTTCGTTGCCACCGTGCGCGCCTTCTTCGACGGCGGCGGCCACGGCCTGAACGTGACGGTGCCGTTCAAGCTCGAAGCCTACGACCTCGCCGAGCGCCTGACGCCGCGCGCGGAGAGCGCGGGCGCGGTCAACACCATGTGGATCGAGGACGGCGTGATCCACGGCGACAACACCGACGGCGTCGGCCTCACGCGCGACATCGAGGTCAATCTCGATACCTTGCTCGAAGGCAAGCGCATCCTGCTGCTGGGCGCGGGCGGCGCCGCCATGGGCGCCATGCTGCCGCTGATCGCCTGCCGGCCGGATCGCATCGTGGTGGCCAACCGCACGCCCCAGCGCGCCAGCGATATCCTGGAAAACGTGGCACAGCAAGCGGACGAGTACGGCGTGGAGCTGTGGGGCGGTGGTTTTGACGCGCTGGCGGGTTTGACCGATGAAGACGCCTGCGACGTGGTCATCAACGCCACCAGCAGCAGCCTGCAGGGCGAGTTGCCGCCGGTGCCGGCGGAACTGCTGGGCAAGGACGTGCTCGCCTACGACATGATGTACGGCGCGGAGCCCACCATATTTCTGAAGTTCGCTGCCCAATGTGGCGCGCGCACCAGCGACGGGCTGGGCATGCTGGTCGAGCAGGCCGCCGAGGCCTTCTACAACTGGCGGGGCGTGCGGCCCGCCACAGCGCCCGTGCTGGCAACGCTGCGCGCGGCGCTGCAGGCCGAAGCCGCGCGCTGAAGCGCCGGCCGGCTGGCTCGAACATGGCTGAGCGCAAGCGCACCGCCCGTCCCGGGGCGGCTCAAGACGGCAGGGGCGGTGGCCTCAGCCCGCTGCGCTGGCTCGCCTACCTGCTTGGCACGCTGATCGCCGGCGTGCTGGCCATGCAGGTGTATTTCTTCCTGCAGATCGCTGCCTGGCAAACCGTGAACCCGTCATCCACGACGTTCATGCGGGCCGAGCAGTGGCGTCTGTGCGGCTTCAAGTTCTGGAGCTGCCAGGTGGACCGCCGCTGGGTCGGCTATGACGATGTCTCCCGCAACCTCAAGCGCGCGGTGATCGCCAGCGAGGACGCCGACTTCGTCAACCATCCCGGCTACGAACTCGATGCCATGCTCGATGCCTGGGAGCGCAACAAGAAGCGCGGGCATATCGTGCGTGGCGGCTCCACCATCACGCAGCAACTGGCCAAGAACCTCTTCCTTTCGTCCGAGCAGCACTACCTGCGCAAGGGCCAGGAGCTGGCCATTACCTGGATGCTCGAGTTCTGGCTCGACAAGCAGCGCATCTACGAGATCTATTTGAATTCGGTGGAGTKGGGCGAGGGCGTGTTCGGCGTGGAGGCCGCCGCCCAGCATTACTTCAGGACCAGCGCCGCCAAGCTGAGCGTGGGCCAGGCAGCGCGCCTGGCCGCGGCGCTGCCGGCGCCGAAGTGCTTCGACAAGAAGGCGTACTGCGCCAATGTGCGCGTGAACTTCAAGGTCAAGGCCAACATCATCGCGCGCCGCATGGGCGCGGCCACGCTGCCCGACTGAGTCCGGGCCAGCGCATTCAGGTGCCGATCAGGCGCCGTTCAGCTTAGCCAGCCCTTGCGCTTGAAGTACACCAGCGGGATCGCCGCCGACACGGCCATCAGCCCGATGGCCCAAGGATAACCCGCGGCCCAGTCCAGCTCCGGCATGAACTTGAAGTTCATGCCGTAGATGCTGGCGATCAGCGTGGGTGGCATCAGCGCGACCGAGACCACCGAGAACAGCTTGATGATCTTGTTCTGGTTGATGTTGATGAAACCGACCGTGGCGTCCATCAGGAAGTTGATCTTGTCGAACAGGAACGCGGTGTGGTTCTCGATGGAGTCGATGTCGCGCAGGATCTGGCGGGCTTCGTCCTGCTGCTCGGCCGACAGCAGCTGGCTGCGCATCAGGAAGGAGACCGCGCGGCGCGTGTCCATCACGTTGCGGCGGATGCGGCCGTTCAAGTCTTCTTCGCGGGCGATGGTTTCCAGCACGTCGGCCGCCGCGGCATCGGTCACGTTCTCCGCCAGCACGCGCTTGCTGGCTTCCTCCAGCCGCTCGTAGACTTCCTCGATGGAGTCCGCCGAATATTCCGCGTCGGTGGCGTACAAGTCCATCAGCACGTCCTTGGCGTTGCGCACCGAGCCCGGGCGCATGCGCGCGCGCAGCCGCACCAGCCGGAACACCGGCAGGTCTTCGTCGTGAATGGAGAACAGCACGTCGCGCGTGAGCACGAACGCCACGCGCACGTTGCGCGAGATGTCTTCCTCGTCGAGCAGGAAGTCGGTGCGGATATGGATGTTCTCGTCCTCGCCCTCGAAGTAGCGGGCCGAGGCTTCCAGGTCGCCCAGGTCTTCCAGCTCCGGCAAGGCTACGCCGTAGGCTTCCTTGATCCAGGCGAGTTCCTCGTCATCGGGGCTGATGACATCGATCCAGATCGGCTTGTGCTGCAGAAGTTCATTGCGMTCGTCGACCTGCTCCTGKGCRAGCCGGCCTTTCTGCAGGACGAACAGGTTGATCATCCCAGGGCTTCCTTGTTGCGTTTGGCGAAGAAACGCGCAGGCTTGGCTCGCMGGCCATGGGGCGAGCCCATGCTTCGCGCGAAAACGGCGAAGCACAGGGCCGCTGGCAAGCGTGATCGCGCTGTGCGCTTGAAGGGCGCGCAAGGCGATGGCGTTTGCCGTTCATGGCTGGCAAGCCGGGGGAGGGATTAGTCCGGAACGAAGCGGCGCGCGGCGGCGGCCGTCAGGGACACGGAAGAACACTCACCCGCAGTATGTGCTGCGGGCGAGTCCGACGAGGCGGTGGAGCGGGATAAAGCCGGCTCCGGCGGTCGTCGTTACGCAGCCCGCAGTGACATGGCATTCGGTGCGATCGCAAACTGGCTGCGGCAACACGAACACCCGATGCTACTGCCCACGTAGTTTCTCCGGGATTATGATGGCCGCGAGTGTAGCCCAACGAGGGGGGGATTGTTAAGTGAAATGTGGGTGAATGGGAGGCGCCGGCGCGCAGTGCGTTGTTATGCCGCCCGCGCGCCTTGGCGCCAGCGCCACAATAGCGGTTCGAGCAGCAGGAAGGGCAGCAGGAAGGGCGGCGTGGCCACCAGCATCCGGAAGGTCGGCACGCCGATCGGCATCTCGATCTGGCTGCATTTCATCAATTGCGTGCGCAGGCCCCGGCCGGCCTGTGTGTGCGACGCCGCTCTTTGTATCGAGGAAGAACGGCAGAACAGAGCACACAGCGGGTAAAATCGCAGGAACGACTGTTGCCGCGGGGGAGCGCCGACCCGGCTTGACAAGCCCGGCGCGCAGCCGACGCGGCCGACCCAGATTAGCGAGCATCCCATGACCTTCACCGAGCAGCTGGCTGCAGCCTGGCAGCGCAACGATTCCCTCCTCTGCGTCGGGCTAGACCCCGACCCGGGCAAGCTGCCCCTGTCCATGACGGGCACGGGCGGCGCGATCTTCTCCTTTTGCCGCGAGATCGTCGACGCCACCGCCGACCTGGTCTGCGCCTTCAAGCCGCAGATCGCCTATTTCGCGGCGCAGCGCGCCGAAGACCAGCTCGAGCAGTTGATCGCCTATATCCATGACGCCCACCCCGGGATTCCCGTGATCCTGGACGCCAAGCGCGGCGACATCGGTTCGACCGCGCAGCAATACGCCATCGAAGCCTTCGAGCGTTACCGGGCGGACGCGGTCACGGTCAATCCCTATATGGGCCTGGATTCGCTGGAGCCGTACCTGGCCTATCCGGATCGCGGTGTGATCGTGCTTTGCCGCACCTCCAACCCGGGCGGCTCCGACGTGCAGTTCCTGCCGGTGAATGGCAAGCCGGTGTACCAGGTGGTGGCCGAGGCGGCCGCCACGCGCTGGAATACCAATGGACAGATGGCGCTGGTGGTGGGGGCGACCTTCCCCGCGGAGATTGCCAAGGTGCGCGAGATCGTGGGCGACATGCCGCTGCTGATTCCTGGCATCGGCGCCCAGGGCGGCGACATCGAGGCCACCGTGCGGGCCGGGCGCACCGTCGCTGGCACCGGCATGATGATCAATTCGTCGCGCGCCATTCTTTATGCCAGCCGCGAGAAGGATTTCGCTGCCGCGGCGCGCAACGTCGCGCTGCAAACGCGCGAAACCATCAATCGCTTCCGCCAGGGCTGAACCGCCGCATTGCCGGCGGCTTGCCGGCCGCCGCGCGTGCCTGAGTCCTCAGGCCTCGTTGCGGACCAGCTCGATCAGGCCGCGAATCGCGTATTCCGCAGCCTGGCGGCGGATTTGCTGCCGGTCGCCGCGAAAGCGCTGCGTTTCCACCGTGGTGGTAATGCGGTTGCTCCAGCCGAAGCACACCATGCCCACGGGCTTATCCGGCGTGCCGCCGGTCGGCCCGGCCACGCCGGTGATCGACAACGCCACCTGGGCGCGGCTGTTGAGCAGGGCCCCTTCGGCCATGGCGCGCGCCACTTCCTCGCTGACCGCGCCATGATCGCGAATCAGCTTGGCGGGCACGCCCAGCATGGTCGACTTGGCCTCGTTCGAGTACGTGACGAAGCCCCGCTCGAACCACCCTGACGAACCCGATACATCGGTAACGGCCGCGGCCACCAGGCCGCCCGTGCAGGATTCCGCGGTGGCGAGCAACAGCGACTTCTCGTTCAGGGAGATTCCGACCTGGACGGCGAGTTGGTCGAGCAAGCGGCTGACGGACATGATGGCGGATTCAGTAGATAGGTTGGGGGGAGTGGCCAATCACAGCGAACGCCACAGGGCGAACACCAGCAGCGTGTAGAAGGCGGCCATGATGTCGTCGAACATCACGCCGAAGCCGCCGCGCAGGCCGTGCCCCTTGAGCGTACGGTCGAGATGCCCGATGGGCGCCGGCTTGACGATATCGAACAGGCGGAACCACAGGAACGCCGCGAGCTGGCCCCAGAACCCGGTCGGCATGACAAAGGCCATGACCAGCCAGAATGCCACGATCTCGTCCCAGACCATGCTGCCGTGGTCAAACACGCCCATGTCGCGTGCCGTGCGCGCGCACGCCCAGAGCCCCAGCACAAAGCCGCCGACGATCAGCCACAGCCAGGTTTCCGGCTGCACCCACATCGAGATCACCAGGTAGGACAGCCATGCGTACAGCGTGCCGACCGTGCCGGGCCCGACCGGCGATAGCCCCGAGCCGAAGCCCAGCGCGATCAGGTGAGCAGGGTGCGAGAGCATGAAACGCGCCGTGGGGCGCGTGACCTTGGMGGCCTGGCCGGCTTCCAGGGTCAGGGCGGGATCGTGCGCGGTAGGCCCGGGTGGGTAGGCGGACATCAGGGGTTGGCTCGTCTGGTTCGGATGGGATGATTCCGGACGGCGTGTCCGGGCAGGGTCTGGTGCCCCGCATGGCTGCATGATGACATGGCGGACGCCGGCTTGTCAGGGGGACGCGAAGTGGTCGAAGCTGGTGCCGTTGTAAGCGCTCGGATTGCCGTCGCGGTCAACCAGGCGCAGGCCAGCCTCGGGCGTGATGGCGCCGACGCGCGTCAGCGCTAGCCCGAGCCGCGCGCCGATGGCGGCAATGTGGTCGCGCTCCCCCACGGGTGCGGTAAAGCACAGTTCGTAGTCGTCGCCGCCGGCCAGGGTGCATTCCAGCTGGCGCGCCTCCGGCTGGCTGGCCAGCACCGTCGAGCGGGGCAGGGCGTCGACATCGAGCAGGGCACCGACCTGGGAGCGCTCCAGGATATGGCCGAGGTCGCCGACCAGGCCATCGGAAATATCGAGTGCCGCATGCGCCACACCGCGAAGTGCCATGCCCAGCGCGATGCGCGGCGTTGGCGTGTCCATGCGCGGGCGCACCTGGCTGAAGTCCGGCTCGGGCAGCAGCCATTCGCCCCGGAAGTCGCCAAGCGCCAGGCGGGCATCGCCAAGCGTGCCGGAGACCCAGATATCGTCGCCAGGGCGTGCGGCATCGCGTCGCAGCGCCTTATGCACAGGTACGTCGCCGAACACCGTCAGGCTCAGCGTCAGCGGGCCGCGCGTGGTATCGCCGCCGATCAGCTCACAGCCGTGGGCGTCTGCCAGTTCCAGCATGCCGGCGGCCAGTTCGGACAGCCATGCGGCTTGCGCATCGGGCAGCGCCAGCGCTAGTGTGAAGGCGCGGGGCTCGGCACCCATGGCCGCCAGGTCGGACAGGTTGACCGCCAGCGCCTTGTGCCCAAGTGAGCGCGGCGCCACGTCCGGAAAGAAGTGCCGTCCGCTGACCAGCATGTCGGTGCTGATGGCAAGGTGGTGGCCGGGGCGCCCTTCGATCAGTGCGCAATCGTCGCCCACGCCCAGTACCGCCTTTTGTGCGGGCCGGGTAAAGAAGCGGCGGATCAGGTCGAACTCGGAGAGCTGGGCGCTGGAGGAATCGGGCATGGAGGGGGTCGGGGCGGCGGAGATTCTGCGAAGGGCCAGGGAAACCTCGCCGGGACGCGGCCGCTGCGGGTTTCGCCCTGCTGTTCAGCGCTGGCGGCATGCGGCATATTGTACCGAAACGCAAAGGTGCCTCGCGCAAAACGCTTATTGTGAAATAATATTTCACAATATAAAATGCCAGGTTCCAAAGGAAGAGACTGCGGGTACGTGGAGCCGACCCGCCATTTCGTGTCCCATACGTGATTAACGGCTCCACCGACCGGAAGATGCGCCGATGACCAGTCCCCAGCAGCCCACGCCCCAAGACGACCTGAAGCAGCAGCAGCGTGAGGCGCTGCGCAAAGCTGCCCTGGAATATCACGAGTTTCCGACCCCGGGCAAGATCTCCGTTACGCCGACCAAGCCGCTGTCCAACCAGCGTGACCTGGCCCTGGCGTACTCGCCGGGCGTGGCCTACGCGTGCGAGKAAATCGTCGCCGATCCGCTCAATGCATTCCGCTACACCGCGCGCGGCAACCTGGTCGGCGTGATCACCAACGGCACCGCGGTGCTGGGCCTGGGCGATATCGGCCCGGCGGCTTCCAAGCCGGTGATGGAAGGCAAGGCGGGCCTGTTCAAGAAGTTCGCCGGCATCGATGTGTTCGACATCGAGCTCGACGAGAAGGACCCCGAGAAGTTGGTGCAGATCATCGCCGCGCTCGAGCCCACCTTCGGCGGCATCAACCTGGAAGACATCAAGGCGCCCGAGTGCTTCTACGTCGAGCGCAAGCTGCGCGAGCGCATGAAGATTCCCGTCTTCCACGATGACCAGCATGGCACCGCCATCGTGGTCGGCGCGGCCGTGGTCAATGGCCTGACCGTGGTCGGCAAAGATATCAGCAAGGTCAAGCTGGTGGCCTCCGGCGCGGGTGCCGCGGCGCTGGCCTGCCTGGACCTGCTGCTCGACCTCGGCATGAAGCTCGAGAACATCTGGGTGACCGACCTGGCTGGCGTGGTCTATGAAGGCCGCGCCGAGCTGATGGATCCGGAAAAAGCCCGCTTCGCGCAAAAGACCGACAAGCGCAAGCTGGCTGAAGTGATCGATGGCGCCGATATTTTCCTGGGTCTGTCCGCCGCCGGCGTGCTCAAGCAGGACATGGTCCAGCGCATGGCCGACAAGCCGCTGGTGCTGGCCCTGGCCAACCCCAACCCGGAAATCCTGCCGGAGCTGGTCAAGGAAGTGCGTCCGGACGCGGTGATCGCCACCGGCCGTACCGACTACCCGAACCAGGTCAACAACGTCCTGTGCTTCCCCTTCATCTTCCGCGGCGCGCTGGACTGCGGCGCGACCACCATCACGCGTGAGATGGAAGTCGCCGCGGCGCATGCCATCGCAGAGCTCGCGCGCCAGGAGCAGAGCGACATCGTCGCCACCGCCTATGGCATCCAGGACCTGTCCTTTGGCCCTGAGTACCTGATTCCGAAGCCGTTCGATCCGCGCCTGATCGTCAAGATCGCGCCGGCGGTGGCCGAGGCCGCCATGAAGTCCGGCGTGGCCGCGCGCCCCATCAAGGACATGGACGCCTACCGCCTGCAACTGCAGCAGTTCGTGTACCACTCCGGCACCCTGATGAAGCCGATCTACGCGGCTGCCCGCCAGGTCGACATGGAGAAGAAGCGCATCGTCTTCGCCGAGGGCGAGGAAGAGCGTGTGCTGCGCGCGGTGCAGGTGATCGTCGACGAAAAGCTGGCCAACCCGATCCTGGTCGGCCGCCCTGCCGTCATCGCCCACCGCATCGAGCGCTTCGGCCTGCGCCTGCGCGGCGGCATCGACTTTACCGTGGTCAACCCGGAGCACGACGCACGTTTCCGCGACTACTCCGAGGCGTACTTCAAGATGATGGCTCGCCAGGGCGTCACGCAACAGTACGCCAAGCTGGAAATGCGCCGCCGCACCACCTTGATCGGCGCCATGCTGGTCAAGCAGGGCGAGGCCGACGGCATGGTCTGCGGCACGGTCAGCACCACCGCCGCGCACCTGCGCTACATCGACCAGGTGCTGGGTGGCACCAACGAGGTGTACGCCGCGATGAACGGGCTGGTCCTGCCGGGCCGCCAGATCTTCCTGGTCGACACCCACGTCAACATCGACCCGACTGCTGGCCAGCTGGCCGAGATCACCCTGATGGCCGCCGAAGAGCTCAAGCGCTTCGGCATCATCCCCAAGGTGGCGCTGATGTCGCATTCGAACTTCGGCACATCCGAAGCGCCGTCGGCGCAGAAGATGCGCGAAACCCTGGCGATCCTGCGCGAGCGCGCCCCGGATCTCGAGGTGGATGGCGAGATGCATGGCGATTGCGCGCTGGACCCGAAGCTGCGCGATACATTGGTGCCGGACGGCACCCTCAAGGGCGAGGCCAACCTGCTGGTGTGCCCGAACATCGACGCCGCCAACATCGCCTACAACCTGCTCAAGGTCGCGGCGGGCAACAATGTGGCGATCGGGCCGATCCTGCTCGGCGTCAAGGCGCCTGTCCACATCCTGACGCCTTCGGCTACGGTGCGGCGTATCGTCAATATGACGTCGCTGGTGGTGGTGGACGCGGCAGCCAAGCGCTAAACCGCTGTTAGTCTTGAAAAGCCGGGCTTGCCCGGCTTTTTTATTGTCTTTTTACTGCCGCCGGCACCCCGTCAGTGTGCACACACATTTGCTTAACATATTGAAACAATTGAGGTTTTCCACTCTGCCCGGGGGCGGGGATTGATTATTTATTAGCATGGGCGTAACCTTATGCCTTTGAAGTACGCACTCGTTACACGCGCGACGAAGCTGTCGATTTACGCGMAGGCAGTCCGGGGCGCAGGCAAAATGGGCAGTTTAGGTGGCGCGGCAACCGCGCAGCGGCGCCGGGATCGTTTGGTTGGTGTCCTCAAATCAAGACAAGCAACGTGGGTTCCCAGATTCCTTTGACGCAGCGCGCATCACAATGGATTTCAGTCGCCGGTCTGGCGCGAGTGGCAAGCCGGGTGCTGGCAGGCGTGGCGTTGTCGTGTGCGCTGGCGCAGCCGGTGCTGGCACGCCAGGCGGCCGATGACGGCACGGGAACCATCGCAGTACAACAGTTGCCCAACGAGGCACAGTCCACGTTGGAGCGGATCGAAGCGGGTGGCCCGTTTCCCTACGCCAAGGATGGCTCGAGGTTCGGCAACTACGAGCGCGCCTTGCCGCAAAGGTCGCGCAATTACTACCGCGAATACACGGTGAAGACAAACAGCCGAAATCGAGGAGCACGACGGATCGTATGTGGCGGTGATCAACGCGCCACCAACGACTGTTACTACACGGACGACCACTACAACAGTTTCAAACGGATAGCCAAATGATGACTGACATTTTCGGACTGGGCGACGCCCTTGCCGCCCGCGAAGAGCGCGGCGCCGGAGATGGCTGGCAGCGGGCCCAGACCCAGGCCCAGAATCTTTACGACAACGTGTTGACGATGCCCCGCAACGAGCTCTCGCAACAAACGCCGCTCGCACCCGTTCCCGCACCCGGCACTGACGGCAGCCAAGAGGGAGCCATGACCCTGTTCAAGACGGTGCGTCCAAACATCGTCCAGTCGATCCGCGCGTTCCGCGTGCCCGAACTCGCGCAGGCCGCGGTGGAGCTGGGCCAGCATTTCCTGTATGCGAACTGCGCACACTGCCAGAGCAAGGCGGAAGTGCTGGAAACCATCGCCACCAACTTCCTCTTTCCCAAGCATTTCGGCAAGAATTTCGATGCGCTGGCCGATTGCCTGACCGACCTGATTTACAAGGCGGGCCCGCAGCCCGGCTTCGTGATCGTGCTCGAAGGCCTGCCGATTGCCCAGAAGTTCGACAAGGAAGGGCGCGAGGTCTTGCTCGATGTGTTCCGCGACGCGGCCGAGTTCTGGGCCGAGCGCAAGGTGCAGTTCCGCGTGTTCTACTCTTTCGCGTGAGCGCCAGCCGCCTGTAGCGAAGACAGCAAGCAAAAAAGGCCCGCTAGCAGCGGGCCTTTTGCTTTGCCGGCAGGGCGCGGGGTTACGCCGCCGGCGGTACCTGGCCTTGCGGCGTCAGCTTGTCGATCAGCTCCGGCAGTCCTTCGCTGAGATGGGCCGCGACATCGTCCTGGGACAGGCCCGTCTTTTCGGCCAGGCTCTCCAGCGCGCCGGTACCACCCAGTGCGCTGGCCAGCGCCGACGGCGAGACCGCCTGGTTGGCGCCGGTGCCGATCCACGAATTGACCTGTTCGCCCAGGCCGGCCTGGGCCAGGACCTGCTGCAAGGCACCTATGCCGCCGGCCGCCGCGCCCAGCTCGGGCGCGCCACCGGCCTGGCCGCCCAGCAGGCCGCCGAGCAATCCGCCCAGATCGAGGCCGCCTGGTGCGCCACCGGCCGCGCCGCCACCCATCAGCCCGCCGAGCAGTCCGCCAAGGCCGCCGAGGCCCCCCGCACCTGCCGAGGCCGGATCCTGCGCGGCGCCGCCGCTGCTGTCCCCGCCCTTATGGCGCATGGCCAGCATGGCCAGCAGCCCCAGCGCCATCATCATCTTCGGGTTCAGGCCGCCAGCTCCCGCTTCGCCGCTGCCGCGCTGCCCGAGCACTCCGCCCAGCACGCTATCGAGTAGTCCCATGATCGACTCCTTCCGGTGAGTGTGGCGCCGGGCCGGGATGGCCCGGGTGCCGTCAAAATCCGCCCAGTACCGCGTTGAGCGTGGCCAGGCAAGCAAGCCCGGCTGTTTCTGTGCGCAAGATGCGCGGCCCGAGTGACACGCTGGTGAAACCGGCGCGCAGCGCCGCCGCTTCCTCGTCCGGCGCCAGCCCGCCTTCGGGCCCGATCAGCAGTGTCACGCCGTGGTCCAGCAATGCATTGCGCTGCTCGGTGGCAAACGCTACCAGCGACTGCGAGGCCCGCGGCGATACCAGCAGCCGTGCCCCTCCTTGGACCGCTGCAGGCTTCGCCTGCAGGCCCAGCCAGGATTCCACATTAGCGACCGGTGCGACCTCCGGCAAGCGATTGCGCCCACATTGCTCGCATGCGGCCTCGACCAGCGCCTGCCAGTGCGCCTGGCGTTTCTGCGCCCGCTCCCCCGAGAGCCGGACCACTGAGCGGGCCGCCTGCAGCGGCTGGATGGCGGCAACGCCAAGCTCGACGGATTTCTCGATCAGCCAGTCCATCTTGTCGCCGCCCGCCAGCCCCTGCGCCAGGGTGACGCGGAACGGCGGCTCGGCCTCGAACGGATCGTGGCTGCCGATCCGCGCCAGCGCATGGCGCTTGCCGATTTCGACCAGGGTAGCCGCATGGCTGCCGCCGCGCCCGTCGAACAGGGTGATGTCGTCGCCCGGGTTGAGCCGCAGCACCTGGACATGGCGTACCACGGCTTCGGGCAGCGGCATGTCGGTCTCGGCAGCCAGCGCGGCATCGATGAAAAAGCGAGGTGGCATCAGGCGGATCCGTCCTCGTTCTTGCCGGCGGCTTTGTCCACCGGCTTGCCGAAGCCCCAGCGGTAGCCATCGGGGTCCTCGACCATGCAGTAGCGGTCGCCCCAGAACTGGTCGGCGGGCGCCATCAGGCTGACCGCGCCGGCGGCGACGGCACGCGCGTGCATGGCGTCGACATCGTCGCAGTAGACGTAGAACGTCTGCGGGCATTCGACGCCGAGCGAGCGGGGCGAGCGCGCGGTGCTGCCCCAGGCGCCTTCGGGCGCGAACATCACGATGAGCTCGCCCTGGTAGTGCATCTCGGCGTGGGTCGGTACACCGTTCTCGTCGACCACGTTCCCCGCGCTGAAACCGAAGGCGCGGTGGTAGAAGTCGAGCGCGCTGCGCCCGTTGCCGACCGTCAGGTAGGGGGTGAGCCAGGGGGTGTTGGCCGGTCTTGTCATGATCGTCTCCTGGTTACGGGAAGCCGCGCGGGGCTTGCCTGGGCGGCAAGACTCGCGGTGCGAGTGAGCATCTTACGCGGGAGCGCAGGCGCTGTCGAAAAGCGCCTGCAGGTGCAGAGGCAGGGCGAACAAGGCTGGATGGAGCGCGGCGTGGTAGCAGCGCAGCTTGCGATCGAGCTTCCACGCGCGCAGCCGCTCGTCGAGTTGCGCGGCATCGGCGCCGCGCACATCGAGGGTGTCGCTGACCAGCGCGACGGCCCATTGCGCGCCGTAGACGGGGATAAAGGTGGTGATGGGATGGACTTGCGCAAAGCACTGCCGCAAGCGCGCGGCGAGCACGCGGACCGAACCGGGCCGGTGTTCCGGCGGGCCAAGGTGCAGGGACAGCGCGCCGCCGGGCGCCAGGCAGCGCCGCGCGGTCTGCAGGCCGTGGGCGGAGAACAGCGCCGCCGCCGGGCTGCCGTCGTCGGCCTCGGTTAAATCAAACACGATCAGGTCGAACTGCCGCCCCGCGCGGCCAAAGGCTTCCATCAGGCCCAGTGCGTCACCGATGGCGAGGTGCACGCGTGGATCGTCGAAGGCGCCCTGGTGGATGCCGTCCAGCCAGGCCCGCGCCAGTGTCACGACATCGGGGTCGAGTTCGGCCACCACCACCTCGCGCATGAAGGGCAGGCGCAGCAATTCATGCGCCGAGCCGCCGTCGCCGCCACCCACCACCAGCGCGGAGCGCGCCGCGCCATGGGCCACCGCCATGGGGTGCACCATCAGTTCATGCTGGATGAAGGCGTCCCCTTCCGCGCTCATGATGCGGCCATCGAGGCGGAAGATCCGGCCAAAGCGGGGATGCTCGCCAATCTCGATTTGCTGGTACGGCGAGCGCATCGCCGCGAGCAGCCGAATCTGGCCCAAGGTGGTGCCAACGCCAGGGGAAAGCCATTCGGTCCATTGCAGATGGCCGCCAGGCGGGGCCGCCGGGTGGCCTAACTCCCCCCTTTGATCTGGTAAAATTGCGCTTTTCCCGCCGCCAGGTTCCCGCCGCATGTCTCACCTCGCTCATCCCGCCGCCAGTCCGCACGCTTCGCAGCCCGTCCAACTCATGGCCAACGCCATCCGCGTCCTGGCCATGGACGCCGTCCAGCAGGCCAATTCAGGCCACCCCGGCATGCCGATGGGCATGGCGGATATCGCGGTTGCGCTGTGGGGCCGTCATCTGAAGCATAACCCGAGCAACCCCAAGTGGGCTGACCGTGACCGCTTCGTGCTGTCCAACGGCCACGGCTCGATGCTGCTTTACGCGCTGCTGCACCTGACCGGCTATGACCTGCCCTTGGGCGAGCTGAAGAACTTCCGCCAGATGCACAGCAAGACGGCAGGCCACCCGGAATATGGCATCACCCCGGGCGTGGAAACCACCACCGGCCCGCTGGGCCAGGGCCTGACCAACGCGGTCGGCATGGCGCTGGCTGAACGCCTGCTGGGCGAGGAATTCAACCGCCCGGGCTTCGACATCGTCAACCACCACACCTATGTGTTCCTGGGCGACGGCTGCCTGATGGAAGGCATCAGCCACGAGGCCTGCTCGCTGGCCGGCACGCTCAAGCTGAACAAGCTGGTCGCGCTCTGGGACGACAACGGCATCTCGATCGACGGTGACGTGGTGCACTGGTTCGCCGACGACACCCCGAAGCGTTTTGAAGCCTACGGCTGGAACGTGATCCGCGCGGTGGACGGCCATGACGCCGCCGCCGTCGATGCCGCCATCGCCGAAGCCAAGCACAGCGACCGTCCGACCCTGATCTGCTGCCGTACCCTGATCGGCAAGGGCGCGCCCAACAAGGAGGGTGGCCACGATGTGCACGGCGCGCCGCTTGGTGGCGCTGAAATCCTGGCCACGCGCGAAGCGCTGGGCTGGGCCCACGCCCCGTTCGAGCTGCCGGCCGAAGTCTACACGGCATGGGATGCCAAGGCCCGCGGCGGTTCGCTGGAAAAGGCCTGGAACGCGCTGTTCGAGGCTTATGCAGAGCGCTTCCCGTATGAAGCCGGTGAATTCCAGCGCCGCATGCGCGGCGAGCTGCCCGGCGCGTTCGATGCCGCCGTGGACGCGTTCCTGGCCAAGTGCGAGGAAAAGGCAGAAACCATCGCCACCCGCAAGGCCAGCCAGAACACCATCGAGGCGCTCGCGCCGGTGCTGCCGGAATTCCTGGGTGGCTCGGCCGACCTGACCGGCTCCAACCTGACCAACTGGTCCGGCAGCAAGGCCGTGCGCGGCGATGCCTGGGGCAACCACATCAACTACGGCGTGCGCGAGTTCGGCATGAGCGCCATCATGAACGGCATCACGCTGCATGGTGGCTACATCCCCTACGGCGGCACCTTCCTGACCTTCTCCGACTACAGCCGCAATGCCCTGCGCATGGCGGCGCTGATGAAGATCCGCACGCTGTTCGTGTTCACCCACGACTCCATCGGCCTGGGCGAAGACGGCCCGACCCACCAGTCGATCGAACACGTTGCCAGCCTGCGCCTGATCCCCAACATGGACGTGTGGCGTACCGCGGACACCACCGAAACCGCGGTGGCCTGGGCCCAGGCCGTGCGCCGCGAGAACGGCCCGAGCTGCTTGATTTTCAGCCGCCAGAACCTGCCGTTCCAGACGCGTGACGACGCCACCCGTGCCAACATCGCGCGGGGCGGCTACGTACTGCGCGCCGGCAACAATCCCAAGACCGGCCGTCCGGATGCCGTGATCATCGCCACCGGCTCGGAAGTCGGCCTGGCCGTGGGCGCCGCCGAGCAACTGGCTGCCGACGGCGTGCACGTGCGCGTGGTCTCGGTGCCGGCAACCACGGTATTCGACAAGCAGGACGCTGCCTACAAGGCATCCGTGCTGCCGGCCGGCGTGCCGCGCGTGGCGGTCGAGGCCGGCGTGACGGATTTCTGGTGGAAGTACCAGGTCCAGGCCGTGGTGGGCATCGACACCTTCGGCGAATCGGCCCCCGCTGGCGTATTGTTCAAGCACTTCGGCTTCACGGTCGAGAACGTCGTGCGCACCGTGCGCGACACGCTCGGTCAGTAACAGGTATTCCCGGGCCCGCGCAGCGGTCGACTCGGCTGCGCGGGCCGGCAGACGCTTTCCCGCATCCATCGATCGTTAGCCTACTCAGGAGATAAACATGACCATCAAGATCGGCATCAACGGCTTCGGCCGCATCGGGCGCATGGTGTTCCGCGCAGCCGCCGCCAACTTCAAGGAAATCGAAGTCGTCGGCATCAACGACCTGCTCGAACCCGACTACCTGGCTTACATGCTTAAGTACGACTCGGTGCACGGCCGCTTTGACGGCGAAGTGTCGGTCGACGGCAACACCCTGATCGTCAATGGCAAGAAAATCCGCCTGACCGCCGTCAAGGATCCGTCCGAGCTGAAGTGGGGCGAGATCGGCGCCGACGTGGTGATCGAATCCACCGGCATCTTCCTGACCAAGGAAGGCGCGCAGAAGCACATCGACGCGGGCGCCAAGAAGGTGATCATGTCGGCACCGTCCAAGGACGACACCCCGATGTTCGTGTACGGTGTGAACCACGGCACGTACAAGGGCKAGGCGATCATCTCCAACGCCAGCTGCACCACCAACTGCCTGGCGCCGGTCGCCAAGGTGCTGAACGACAAGTGGGGCATCAAGCGCGGCCTGATGACCACCGTGCACGCCACCACCGCCACGCAAAAGACTGTCGACGGCCCGTCCAACAAGGACTGGCGCGGTGGCCGCGGCATCCTGGAAAACATCATCCCGTCGAGCACTGGCGCTGCCAAGGCTGTGGGCGTGGTGATTCCCGAGCTGAACAAGAAGCTGACCGGCATGTCGTTCCGCGTGCCGACCTCCGACGTGTCGGTGGTCGACCTGACCGTCGAGCTGGAAAAGGGTGCCACCTACGCCGAGATCTGCGCCGAAATGAAGGCACAGAGCCAGGGCGCGCTCAAGGGCGTGCTGGGCTACACCGAAGACAAGGTGGTTGCCACGGATTTCCGCGGCGATGCACGCACCTCGATCTTCGACGCTGAAGCCGGCATCGCGCTGGACTCGACCTTCGTCAAGATCGTGAGCTGGTACGACAACGAGTGGGGCTATTCCAACAAGGTGCTGGAAATGGCTCGCGTGGTCGCCAAGTAAGTTTGCCGGGATAGGTTGGTTTGCGCACGGAACAAGGCGGCATTCCCTGGGATGCCGTCTTGTCGTCTGCTTGCAACTCCAGCTATCGGAAGCCTGGGCGGGTCCTTTTGCCAGGATCTTGGCAAAAGGACGAAGGCCGGCACGGCGCAAGGGGCTGGCGCGGAATTCCTGTTCCGTTCCCCGCTTTGCTCTTACACTGTGAAAGTGCTGGAAACACCGATGTGCAGCCAATGCAAGTGACGATACGGTCATTCCCAATTCCCAATCCAACCTGGGTGAGATCATGGTGAATGTGGATACCAAGCTGCTCGTGATTTTTACCGAGCTGCTCAGCAAGCGAAACGCGACCTATGTCGCGGAGAAAATGCATATGACCGCGCCTGCGGTTTCGCATTCGCTGGGCCGCCTTCGCGAGATTTTCGACGATCCCCTCTTCATCCGCGTGCCGCACGGCCTGACGCCGACGCCGCGAGCCTTGGAACTGGGGCCGAAGATTCGCGACATGCTGGACCTGTGGTCCTCGATCAACGAGGGCGACGCCGATAATTTCGACCCCGCCACCGCCACCGGCACCCTCAACATCGGCTTTGCCGCCGAGCTGGGCGATACGGTCTTCAACCGCTTTATCCTGCGCATCAAGCAACTGGCGCCGGAGTTGCATATCAAGCTGGTCGAATCCCATTCCTGGGAGTCGGACGTGGCCGCCATGCGCGGCAACGAGCTGGACCTGGCGTTCTCGCCATTCCCGACCCGGCATCCCGAAATCGTGGAAGAGATGGTGACGTCGCTCAACCTCTGGGTTTGCGCGCGTAAAAACCATCCGGTGCTCAAGGGTACCTGCACGCTCGAGCAGTATCTCGACTGCGGCCACATCTTCATGGCGCATTCGGGCGGCAATGGCCGTCCGGCACCGTCGCTGATCCCGCTGGACTACGCGTTGCAGCAGCGCGGGCTAAAGCGCAATGCCACGCTGACGGTGCACTCCTGGCGCGCGCAGTCGGAGCTGGCCGCGCAGACCGACATGATCTTCACGGTCAATGCGCTGACCAAGGACATGGCTTGCGAGACCTACGGCCTCAAGGCCTTCCCCTTGCCGGCAGAACTCAACACCACGCTGGGCCTGAACATGTTCTGGCACCGCAGCCGCAACACCCACCCGATGCTGGTGTGGGCACGCGGGCTGTTCCGCCAGGTCGTGGGCGAATTCGTCGGCGTGCCGACGGTTGCGCGCGGCCTGCACATCGTTGCCGAGCAGGATCATTCGGAATTGTGAAGCAGGCTTGAAATAAAAAAACCGGCGCTGGCGCCGGTTTTTTTATGTTTGCGGGGCAAGCCGCGGCTGGCTTAGCGCTTGGGCCGGTGGGGGCACTCGTGCTTGGTGCAGCTGCCATAGAGCGACAATGCGTGTTCTTGCAGCGCGAAGCCGCGCTCGTTTGCGATGCTTTGCTGGCGACGCTCGATCTCGGAGTCGTAGAATTCCTCCACGCGGCCGCAATCGATGCAGACCAGGTGGTCGTGATGCTTGCCTTCATTCAGCTCGAAAATGGCTTTGCCGGATTCGAAGTTGTTGCGCGACAGCAGTCCAGCCTGCTCGAACTGGGTCAGCACGCGATAGACCGTTGCAAGGCCGATATCCATCTGTTCGTTGAGCAGGATGCGGTAAACGTCTTCCGCACTGAGATGGCGCTGCTCGCTGGTCTGGAAGATCTCGAGGATCTTCAGACGGGGTACGGTCGCTTTAAGACCGATATTTTTGAGGTCCGCCGGACTCGGCATGGGCGTGACTCCCTAGAGTACAATGTCTGGATAATTGAATCATAAGGGTTTTGGCGGCAAAAGTCGCCCCGGCGGTTGCCCGGAGCTCGGTCACCTGCCCTAGGCTGCGCTAGCGATGATCCATCGCCGCTGCCGCCTCATGGCACGCGCCGTGAGGGCCTGAATCGGCACTTTTCTCTCCCTTCTAGAAGCGAGATACATGCGTTCATTTCGTTCGTCCGCCATGCGTCCGACGCTGGTTACTACTGTGCTGGCTGCAGCTACCCTGCTAACGGCTGCGTGTTCCACCTATGACAATACGTCGCGCAAGGTCGCCAACGCGATCACGCCGTACCGTATCAATATTGTGCAAGGCAACTTTGTCTCGCGTGAAGCCGCCGCCCAGTTGCGTGAAGGCATGACGCGCGAGCAGGTCAAGTTCCTGCTCGGCACGCCGCTGCTGGCCGATGTGTTCCACGGCAATCGCTGGGACTACGTGTTCTCGTTCCGCCGCGGCAATACGCCGGTGGTGCAGCAGCGCCGCTATACCGTGTTCTTCGATGGCGACAAGCTGGCCAAGTTCGGTGGCGACGAGTTGCCGTCCGAATACGAGCTGATTGCCGAAATCGACGGCATGAAGGCCATGCAGTTGGGCAAGGCACCGACGCCTAAGGCACCGGCGGAAACCGTTGCCGCGGCTTCGGAAGCGGCTGCAGCCCCGGCCGTAGCCCCGGATGCGGCTCCCGCCGCAGCGCCTGCGCCGGCCGCGCCGGCTGCCGCCACCTCGTCCGGCGCGGCCGGTGGCCCCGCCAGCCCGACCAACTGAGCCTTCAGGCCCGAATGCCGGCCGCGTCACGCGGCCGGCTTGTATTTTGACTGCTGACACGCCATGAATATCGCCATCGCAGGTGCCTCCGGCCGCATGGGCCGTATGCTGATCGAACACGTACTCGCCACCGAAGGCGTCACCCTGTCGGGCGCGCTGGATGTGCCGGGCGCCCCGGCGCTGGGCCAGGATGCCGGGCTGCTGCTGGGCCGCGCCACGGGCGTGGCGATCACCTCGGACATCGAGGCCGCCCTCGCTGGCGCCGACTGCCTGATCGACTTCACCCGGCCCGAGGGCACGCTCGTGCACCTGGCAGCGGCCAGGCGCCTGGGCGTCAAGGTGGTCACCGGTACCACCGGGTTTGACGACGCCGGCCGTGCCGCCATCGCCGAGGCTGCCAAGCACATTGGCGTGGTGTTCTCCGCCAATATGAGCGTGGGCGTCAATGCCACGTTCAAGCTGCTGGAAGTCGCCGCCAAGCTGCTGTCTTCCGGCTACGACATCGAAGTCATTGAGGCGCACCACCGCCATAAGGTGGATGCCCCGTCGGGCACCGCGCTGGCGATGGGCGAGGTGGTGGCCAAGGCACTGGGCCGCGATCTGAAGACCTGCGGCGTGTTTGCCCGCGAAGGCCACACCGGCCCGCGCGACCCCAATTCCATTGGTTTTGCTACCGTGCGCGGCGGCGATATCGTGGGCGACCACACCGTGATGTTCGCCGGCACCGGCGAGCGCATCGAGATCACGCACAAGTCGTCCAGCCGCCAGTCATATGCCGAGGGCGCGCTACGCGCAGCGCGCTTCCTCGCCGACAAGCCCACCGGGCTGTTCGACATGCAGGACGTGCTTGGCCTGAAGTAAGGCCCCCGGCACGCCCTGCGCCGCAAGTGCCGACGGTTATAATCGGCACTTTCGCCGTTCCAGCGCAGGCGGGCGCCGCAAGGCTTGCCCGCCGCTTATCTTTTCCACGCTTTTCGCACGCCGACGCACCGCGCCGTTGTCCTGAACATGCAAGACAAATACCTTCCCTCAGCCGTTGAACAAGCCGCCCAGCAACACTGGCAAGCCATCGATGCGTACCGCGTATCGGAAGAGGCGAAGCTGGCCGACGGCAGCGAGAAGCCGAAGTTCTATGCCTGCTCGATGCTGCCTTACCCGTCGGGCAAGCTGCATATGGGCCACGTGCGCAACTACACCATCAACGACATGATGGCGCGCCATCTGCGCATGAACGGGCACAACGTGCTGATGCCGATGGGCTGGGACGCGTTCGGCATGCCGGCGGAAAACGCCGCGCTCAACAATGGCGTGGCGCCGGCGGCCTGGACCTACAACAACATCGCGGAAATGAAGCGGCAGATGCAGTCGATGGGCCTGGCCATCGACTGGTCGCGCGAAGTCGCCACCTGCAGCCCGGACTACTACCGCTGGAACCAGTGGCTGTTCCTCAAGATGCTGGAAAAGGGCATCGCCTACCGCAAGACTGGCACAGTGAACTGGGATCCGGTCGACCAGACCGTGCTGGCCAACGAGCAGGTCATCGACGGGCGCGGCTGGCGCTCGGGCGCGCTGGTTGAAAAGCGCGAGATCCCGATGTACTACCTGCGCATCACCGACTACGCCGAGGAACTGCTCGGCGATCTGGACGGCCTGGGCTGGCCCGAGCGCGTCAAGATCATGCAGCAGAACTGGATCGGCAAGAGCGTGGGCGTGCGCTTCGGGTTTCCGCATGCCATCGCCGGTGASGACGGCAAGCTGATCGGCGACGGCAAGCTCTATGTGTTTACCACGCGCGCCGACACCATCATGGGCGTGACTTTCTGCGCGGTCGCCGCCGAGCACCCGCTGGCCACCCATGCCGCCGCGACCAATCCTGAGCTGGCCGCCTTCATCAACGAGTGCAAGCACGGCTCGGTGATGGAAGCCGATATGGCGACGATGGAAAAGAAAGGCATGCCCACCGGCCTGAAGGTGCTGCACCCCCTTACCGGCGAGCAGGTCGAGGTGTGGGTTGGCAACTACGTGCTGATGAGCTATGGCGACGGCGCCGTGATGGGCGTGCCCGCACACGACGAGCGCGACTTTGCCTTTGCCAACAAGTACGGCTTGCCGATCAAGCAAGTGATCGACATGGCTGACGCGAAAAAGGGCCAGCCGTTCTCCACCGAAGCCTGGCAGGAGTGGTATGGCGACAAGGAGCACGGCACCTGCATCCATAGCGGCAAATACGACGGACTGGACTACAAGGCTGCGGTGGAAGCCATCGCAGCCGATCTCGGTGCCAAGGGCCTGGGCGAGAAGAAGATCACCTGGCGCCTGCGCGACTGGGGCATCTCGCGCCAGCGCTACTGGGGCACGCCGATCCCGCTGATCCATTGCGACGACTGCGGCGTGGTGCCGGTGCCGGAGCAGGACCTGCCGGTGGTGCTGCCGGAAGACCTGGTGCCGGACGGCACCGGCAACCCGCTGGCCAAGGATCCGCGTTTCCTCGCGTGCACCTGCCCGTCGTGCGGCAAGCCGGCGCGCCGCGAGACCGACACCATGGATACCTTCATCGATTCGTGCTGGTATTACATGCGCTATACCAGCCCGGACGCGGCCACCATGGTCGATGCGCGCAACGACTACTGGATGCCGATGGACCAGTACATCGGCGGCATCGAGCACGCGATCCTTCACCTGCTGTACGCCCGCTTCTGGACCAAGGTCATGCGCGACATGGGCCTGGTCACGTTCAACGAGCCGTTCTCCAACCTGCTCACGCAGGGCATGGTGCTCAACGATACCTACTACCGCGAGGACGCGGCCGGCAAGAAGACCTGGTTCAACCCGGCCGAAGTCGACGTCAGCACCGACGAGCGCGGCCGCCCGCTGGGCGCCGTGCTCAAGGCGGATGGCCAGCCGGTGGTGATCGGCGGCGTGGAGAAGATGTCGAAGTCCAAGAACAACGGCATTGACCCGCAGGCCCTGATCGACCAGTACGGCGCCGACACCGCGCGCCTGTTCGTCATGTTCGCCGCGCCGCCCGAGCAGCAGCTCGAGTGGAGCGGCTCGGGCGTGGAGGGCGCTTCGCGCTTCCTGCGCCGGGTGTGGAACTACGGCTATGCCAACGCCGAGGCGATTGCCGCGGCGGGCAATGCCGCGGCGTCCGGCGACGCCGACGCAGCGCTGCGCCGCGAGATCCACGGCGTGCTCAAGCAGGCCAACTACGACTATCAGCGCATCCAGTACAACACCGTGGTGTCCGCCACCATGAAGATGCTCAACGCGCTGGAAGACGCCAAGCAGGCCACGCCCGCCGCGCGCCGCGAGGGCCTGGGCATCCTGCTGCGCGTGCTGTACCCGGTGGTGCCGCACGTCACCCACGGGCTGTGGCAAGCGCTCGGCTACGCCACGCAGTACGGCGACTTGCTCGACGCAGCCTGGCCGCAGGTGGACGAATCCGCGCTGGTGCAAAGCGAGCTGGACCTCGTGCTGCAGATCAACGGCAAGGTGCGTGGCAGCCTGAAGGTGCCGGCCGATGCCGACCGCGCCGCCATCGAGGCCATGGCTGCCGCCAGCGAGATCGTTGCCAAGTTCGCTGACGGCGCCGCGCCGAAGAAGATCGTGGTGGTCCCGGGCCGCCTCGTTAATGTGGTTCTTTAACGTGACGCTGTAACTAGCGCCAGACAAGCCAACAAGGGAGCTGCCCAAATGGATGGACAGAAGCTGGATCGACCGCTGCAGGGCCGCCGCAAGGTCCTGGCCACGCTGCTGCTGGCCGGCCTGCTGGGCGGCTGCGGGTTTCACATGCGCGGCAACGCGGACTTCGCATTCAAGCGGCTGTATGTGAGCATTCCGCCTAATACGCTGATGGGCTCCGATTTGCGCCGCGCCATCCGCAACGGGTCGGACACGCAGATCGTGACCGACCCGAAAGAAGCGGATGCCTTGCTCGATGTGCTGCAGGACACGCGTACCAAGACGGTGCTGTCGATCACCACCACCGGCGTGGTGCGCGAGTATCGCCTGACGCAGCGCTTCACCTTCCGCCTGCGTGACGCCGGCGGCCAGGAGCTGATCGCGCCGTCGCAACTGGTGCTCACGCGCGACCTGACCTACAACGAAGCCAACACGCTGGCCAAGGACTACGAAGAGCAGCAGCTCTATCGCGACATGCAGCGTGACATCGTGCAGCAGCTGATTCGCCGGCTGAGCGCGGTCAAGGCCATCTGAGCGGCGCGGAAAGCGCCTGCCAGACAAGCCCAATACGGCAAGGACAGAGGAACGAAGCGCACGGCATGCAGCTCAAGCTCGATGGACTCGAAGCGCACCTGCGCCAGGCCAAGGGACGCGGCCTGGCACCGCTCTACGTGGTGCATGGCGACGAGCACCTGCTGGTGCTCGAGGCGGTCGACCGCCTGCGCCAGGCCGCGCGCGAGGCCGGCTTCACGGAGCGCGAGGTGCTGTCCTCCGAGCGCGGCTTCAACTGGGGCCACGTGGTCCAGGCGCAGCAATCGATGTCGCTGTTCGGCGACCGCAAGATCGTCGAGCTGCGGATTCCCTCCGGCAAGCCCGGCAAGGATGGCGGCGAGGCGCTGCGCGCGGTGGCTGCCCAGCCCTCGCCGGACGTGGTCATGTTCATCACGCTGCCGCGGCTGGACTTCGCCACGGCCAAGTCGGCCTGGTTCCAGGCGCTGGACGCCGCCGGCGTGTCGATCAAGGTGGATTCCGTCGACCGCACCCGGCTGCCGGCCTGGGTCGGCGAGCGGCTGGCGCTGCAGCAGCAGCGGGTCGAGCCCGGTGAACCGGGGCGGCGCGCGCTGCAGTTCATCGCCGACAAGGTCGAAGGCAACCTGCTGGCCGCGCACCAGGAAATCCAGAAGCTCGGGCTGYTGTATCCCGCTGGTCCGCTGACCTTCGAGCAGGTGCACGATGCGGTGCTCAACGTGGCTCGCTACGACGTCTTCAAGCTTTCCGAAGCCATGCTCAGCGGCGACGTGCCGCGCCTGGTGCGCATGCTCGAAGGGCTGCGCGGGGAGGGTGAGGCCACGGTGCTGGTGCTGTGGGCGCTGACCGAGGAAATTCGCGTATTATCCAAGGTCCGGCAAGGGTTGGCGGCAGGCAAGCAGATCGGTGTCCTGACGCGTGAACTGCGTATCTGGGGCCCGCGCGAAAAGCTGGTGCCGCAGGCCGCGCAGCGCCTCTCGCTGGCGCAGCTGGAAGCCGCGCTGGGCATGGCCGCCAAGCTGGACCGGCAGGTCAAGGGCCTGCGCGCCGAAGGCATGCCGGCGGAGCCCTGGGATGGCCTGCTGCAGCTGGCGCTGTCCATCGCCCGGTAAGCCCGCGTAGCCTGAGCGCGGTCATTGGCGATCACTGCCAGCGACCCGCATAGCCAGCCGTAGCCGACAAAAAACCAAGCATTGAGGGCCGGGTCCCCTGGCCAGGAATATGAACGAGCTCGATCTCAAGCAGTACATGGACCGCGTCGGCCAGCAGGCCCGCGCCGCCTCCCGCGCCATGGCGCGCGCCTCCACCGCGGACAAGAACCGCGCCCTGCTGACCATCGCCGCCGCCATCCGCCGCGACGCCGCGCACCTCAAGGCCGTGAACGCCGGCGATGTGGAGCGTGCCCGCGCCAACGGCCAGGACGCCGCTTTCATCGACCGCCTGACGCTCTCGGACAAGGCGATCGACACCATGGCCGCCGGCCTGGAACAGATCGCCGCGCTGGCAGACCCGATCGGCGAGATCAGCAACATGAAATTCCGTCCCACCGGCATCCAGGTGGGCCAGATGCGGGTGCCGCTGGGCGTCATCGGCATCATCTACGAGTCGCGTCCCAACGTGACCATCGACGCAGCCGCGCTGTGCTTGAAGTCGGGCAACGCCACCATCCTGCGCGGCGGCTCCGAGGCGATCGATTCCAATACCGCGCTTGCCGCCCTGGTGGCCGAGGGCCTGGCCGCCGCCGGCCTGCCGCCCGAAGCGGTGCAGGTGATCTCGACCACCGACCGCGCCGCGGTTGGCCGCCTCGTCACCATGACCGAATACGTCGACGTGATCGTGCCGCGCGGCGGCAAGAGCTTGATCGCGCGCCTGATGGCAGAAGCGCGGGTGCCCATGATCAAGCACCTGGACGGCATCTGCCACGTCTATATCGATGTCGACGCGGACCTGGACAAGGCCGTGCGCGTTGCCGACAACGCCAAGACCCAGCGCTACGCGCCCTGCAACACCATGGAAACGCTGCTGGTCGCGCGCGATGTCGCCGCCGCGGCGCTGCCGCCGCTGTGCCGCATCTACCAGGAAAAGGGCGTGGAGCTGCGCGTGTGCGCCGCCACCCGCGCCACGCTGGAAGCCGCCGGTTTCACCGGCCTGGTCGACGCCACCGAAGAAGACTGGCGGCTCGAGTACCTGGCGCCGGTGCTGGCGATCCGCACCGTGGCCGGGCTGGACGAGGCCATCGAGCACATCAACACCTACGGCTCGGCGCATACCGATTCCATCATCACCGAGAACTACACCACTGGCATGCGCTTCCTGCGCGAGGTGGACTCGGCCAGCGTGATGATCAATGCGTCGACGCGCTTTGCCGATGGCTTCGAGTACGGCCTGGGTGCCGAGATCGGCATCTCCAACGACAAGCTGCACGCGCGCGGCCCGGTCGGTCTGGAAGGCCTGACCTCGCTGAAGTACGTGGTGTTCGGCCACGGCGAGATCCGTACCTGAGCGGGAGGCGGCACGCGTCCCGTGCCACCTCCCGTTGCGCATCCCCACCGTTTCACCGTTCCCATGCATTCCCATGGGAACCCAACCAGAAAAAAGGCCAGATGCTCTGGGTTAAAGCGCTGCACATCGTTTTCGTTGTCTCCTGGTTCGCTGGCCTGTTCTACCTGCCTCGCATCTTCGTCAACCTCGCCATGGAGCGCGAGCCGGCCAGCGTGCAGCGCCTGCTGCTGATGGCGCGCAAGCTCTACCGCTTCATGACCATGCTGGCGGTGCCGGCGCTGGTGTTCGGGCTGTGGCTGTATATCGGCTACGGGATCGGGCGCGGTCCGGGGCAGGGCTGGATGCATGCAAAGCTGGCGCTGGTGCTGGTGCTGATCGGCTATCACCATGGCTGCGGCGTGCTGCTCAAGAAGTTCGAGGGCGGGCGCAATACGCGGTCGCACACCTTCTATCGCTGGTTCAACGAGTTGCCGGTGCTGGTGCTGCTGGCGGTGGTGATCCTGGTGGTGGTCAAGCCGTTCTGACGCGCGTTGGCCGGCGGCCGCGCGCATCGCCTACGCGGGCMGCCGGGTTTGGGTTTTTTCTCGTATCGTATTGAATTCGTTTCACGCAGCATTGCCGCATTCACCGCGCGGTTGTCTCGCCCCACTCCGTCCAGAGGACATGATGAGCAAGCAGGTCGACTACTACCTCACCCCGCAATCGCCTTTCGTCTACCTTGGCCACGAACGCTTCACCGCGATTGCGGCAAAGCATGGCGTGCAAGTCAATCTCAAGCCCTGCGACCTGGGCCGCGTGTTCTCTGTTTCGGGGGGCTTGCCGCTGGCGCAGCGTCCGCCGCAGCGCCAGGCCTACCGCCTGGTCGAGCTGGCCCGCTGGAGCGAGTATCTTGGCCTGCCGCTGAACCCGCAGCCGACCTTTTTCCCGGTCTCCGGCGATGCCGCCAGCAAGCTGGTCATCGCCGTGCAGCTGGCCCATGGCACCGCCCGCGCGATGGCGCTGATCGGCGTCATTGGCCGCGCCCTGTGGGCCGAGCAGCGCAATATCGCTGACGCCGCCACGCTGGCGCAGCTGGCCGACAGCATCGGCCTGGAAGGCGCGGCGCTGCTCAAGGCGAGTGACGCGCAGGCTGTCCAGGCCGCCTATACGCAGCACACCCAGGACGCGGTTTCCGTCGGCGTGTTCGGCGCGCCGTGGTACGTCTATGACGGCCAGCCTTTCTGGGGCCAGGACCGCCTGGACTTCCTCGATCGCGCCCTCGCGGCGGGCTGAAGCCCCGGAGCGCGGTACACTGCGCGCTATCCGACCCCGTCCGCTACGGCGGACGTTTTTGTTTGCAGGAATTCCCAAGCCATGTCCCAAGCCTTTTTTGCCTCCTGCCCGCGCGGCCTCGAGAGCGCACTTGCCGAAGAGTTGCACGAGATCGCAGCCCGGCCCGGCCTGGCCAGGCTCGCCCCCATCCAGGTCCATCGCGAAATGCCCGGTGGCGTCACTTTCTCGGGCGAGATGGCCGCGGCCTACGCTGTCAACCTGCACTCGCGCATTGCCAGCCGGGTGCTGATGCGGGTCGCCAACCGCGGTTACCGGCGCGAAGACGATATCTATGACCTGGTGCGCGCTCAGCGCTGGGATCATTGGTTCACGCCGGATGAGACGCTCCGGGTGGACGTTACGTCGCATCGCTCGCCGCTGCRGAGCCTGAATTTCATCGCCCTGCGTATCAAGGACGGCGTTTGCGACGCCATGCGCGAGCGCTCGGGCGAGCGGCCCAGCGTCGATACCGTAAATCCGGATGTGCGGATCTATGCCCACCTGACCGAGCACGATTGCACGCTCTACCTCGACACTTCGGGCGATCCGCTGTTCAAGCGGGGCTGGCGCCTGGAGAAGGGCGAAGCGCCGCTGAAGGAAAACCTGGCCGCCGGCATCCTGCGCCTGGCCGGCTGGGTGCCAGGCCAGACCGAGCGCCCGTTCTACGACCCGATGTGCGGCAGCGGCACCTTCCTGGTGGAAGCGGCCCAGGTGRCCCTTGGCCTTGCGCCTGGCGCGAACCGCAGCTTTGGCTTCGAGCGCCTGAAGGGCGCCGACAACAAGACGTGGAACGCGCTGAAGGCGGCGGCCCGGGATGACGAGGAGGCCGCGCGCAAGCGCGTTGCGTCCGAGCCCCTGGAACTCGCCGGCAGCGATATTTCCACTGACCTGCTGTCGATGTCGCAAGCCAACTGGGAACGCGCGGGCTTGCCCGGCGAAGTGCGGTTGAAGCAGGTGGATGCGCGCTTTGCGCAGCCGCCGTTCGCGGCACCCGGCCTGATGCTGATGAATCCGCCGTATGGCGAGCGGATTGCCGTGCGGGGAGAACGCCGGCGGCCGATGGACGAAGCACCGGTCGACGAGATCGACGACGAAGCCGCCAATCAGTTCGCCAGCGCCTTTGCCACCACGCTCAAACAGCATTTCGCCGGCTGGCAGGCATGGGTGTTTACTGGCGACCTGACGCTGCCGCGCCGCCTGCGGCTCAAGGAGTCGCGCCGCACGCCGCTGTACAACGGCAATATCGAGTGCCGTCGTAAGCCTCTGCGGATTCGACCTGGTTGATCAGGCCGGCGCGTGTCTCGATCACCATCAGCGTGGCCTGGCCCTGCGCCGTCAGCATCAGGATGCCAGCCGGGTTGGGGTAGAGGTAGTACTCGACAAAGCCGTAGCGCGCGGTGACCTGGCGTACCCGCTCGCAGATCGCGGGGTCCGACAGGAAGGAAAACGAGTGGCGCGTCAGCAGGTCGCGCAGCGTGCGCGACAGGGTGGCGAAATACTGCTGCTGGAGTGCGTCGATCTCCTGGTCCAGCCGCTCGACCATGTTGCTGTCATGCTTCTTCACGTAGCGGTCGATCAGCCCATGGTTGAAGCCCTGCACGGCAATGCCTTCGTCGGCGGTGCCGGTCAGCAGGATGGTCTTGCACGGCAGATCCTGCAGGGCCTGGCAGAACTCCAGCCCGTTCATCTGCGGCATAGAATAATCKACCACGATCACGCCTGGCTGCACAAAACGGTTGTAGTCGTGGATTTGCCGGTAGATGCGGTCGATATCGAGCTGCACGGTGCGCCGTTCGGTCAGGAAGGTCAGGTCGTCGTGCGTGACCCGCACGGGCAGGAAGCCGGTCGAGCGCGTGGTGTAGGTCTCGCGGATCCATTGCAGGGCTTCGCGGGGATCGGTGAAGGTCACCACCGGCCGCGACGGATCCATCTGGAACGCCAGGCTGTCGATGAACGATTTACTGTCGTCGACGAGCACCGTGAGGATCGGGTGATGGAAGACCGACAGATTCCTGTCCTKGGGGTTGAATGTCATGTTGCGTTCGGCTCCGGTGTCGGCAGACACTTCGGGCGGGTGGTTTGGCGCGGCTAGGGATCCGGCGTGGCAAGGCCAGCGGACGGATCGGTTCGGAGCGGCCCACCGCGCTGGACTACACCTGGCCCTTTTTGGATGACCGGCGTGTGCCATGGCCGGTGACCGGAAACCAGTATAGCGCGCTCGCGCTCCCGCGCAACCGGACCTCGACGGGATGGAAAAAAGCGCGACAGCGTCGCGCTCTTCGCGGCACCGGAAACGGGCGGGTGCCCGTTTCCGGTGCTTCCGGCGTGCTTACTCGACCGCCTTGCCCATGTCTTCCACCACCTTCTTGGCGTCGCCGAACACCATCATGGTCTTGTCCATGTAGAACAGCTCGTTGTCCAGGCCCGCGTAGCCGGCGGCCATCGAACGCTTGTTCACGATGATGGTCTTGGCCTTGTAGGCTTCCAGGATCGGCATACCGGCAATCGGCGAGTTGGGATCGGTCTTGGCGACCGGGTTCACCACGTCGTTGGCGCCAAGCACCAGCACCACATCCGCCTGGCCGAACTCGCTGTTGATGTCCTCCATCTCGAACACCTGGTCGTAGGGCACCTCGGCCTCGGCCAGCAGCACGTTCATGTGGCCCGGCATGCGGCCCGCCACCGGGTGGATGGCGTACTTCACCGTCACGCCTTTCTCGACCAGCTTCTCGGTCAGTTCCTTGAGCGCATGCTGCGCGCGCGCCACCGCCAGGCCATAGCCCGGGACGATGATCACGGTCTCGGCATTGCCCATCAGGAAGGCCGCGTCGTCGGCCGAGCCGGACTTCACGTTGCGCTGCGCCTGGCCGCCGGCAGCGGCCGCCGCGGGCGCGCCGCCAAAGCCGCCAAGCAGCACATTGAAGAACGAGCGGTTCATCGCGCGGCACATGATGTACGAGAGGATGGCGCCGCTTGACCCCACCAGCGAGCCGGCGATGATCAGCATCGGATTGTTCAGCGAGAAGCCGATGCCCGCCGCCGCCCAGCCCGAGTACGAGTTGAGCATCGACACCACCACCGGCATGTCGGCGCCGCCGATCGGGATGATGATCAGTACGCCCAGTACAAAGGCGATCGCCAGCATCAGCAGGAAGGGCAGCCAGTCCTGCGACAGGMAGAAGATGATGCCGAAGCCGATCATGGCCACCGCCAGCAGCAGGTTCAGCAGGTGCTGCCCGGCGAAGGACACCGGCGCGCCCTGGAACAGGCGGAACTTGTACTTGCCCGACAGCTTGCCGAAGGCGATCACCGAACCGGAGAAGGTGATGGCCCCCACGAAGCAGCCGATGAACAGCTCGATGCGGTTGCCAAACGGGATATCGTGCGAGCCCGGCGGCGTGATGCTGAACGCCGACGGCTCGGCCACCACGGCCACCGCGATGCAGACCGCGGCCATACCGATCAGCGAGTGCATGGCGGCTACCAGTTCGGGCATCTTGGTCATCTCGACCCGTCGCGCCACGAAGGCACCGATGCCGCCGCCGACCACCAGCGCGCCAAAGATCAGGGCCATGCCTTCGGCGACCGACGACTGGCCCGCGCCGATGGTCAGGAACTCATTCTTGAGCTTGACGATCAGCACCAGCGTGGTCACCGCGGCGATGGCCATGCCGATCATGCCGAAGGCGTTGCCGCGCCGCGCGGAACTGGGATGGGACAGGCCCTTCAGCGCCTGGATGAAGCAGACCGAGGCGAGCAGGTAGAGCAGGGTGACGAGGTTCATGCTCACTTGGCGCCCTCCTCATGACCCTTGCCGGCCTTGGCCTTGGGTTCCTTTTTCTTGAACATCTCCAGCATGCGCTGCGTCACCAGGAAGCCACCGAACACATTGACCGCGGCGAGCGCGACTGCCAGCGTGCCCATGGTGCGGCCCACGGGGCCCTCGGTCAGGCCGGCAGCCAGCATGGCGCCGACGATGATGATGGCCGAGATCGCATTGGTCACGGCCATCAGCGGGGTGTGCAKGGCGGGCGTCACCGTCCAGACCACGTGGTAGCCCACGTAGATCGCCAGCACGAAGATGATCAGGTTGATCACCGTGTGGTTCACCATTTCCATCGACTTCTCCTCCGTTGCTTGAATGCCTTGCTGCGCGGTTGTCCCGTGTTCTTTTGCCTGGCCAGGCGCCTGTGAGCGCCTACTGCATCGATGCCCCGCCTGGTGCCGCGTTGTCGTCTGTCGCGTCGGTACCCTCGCCCCAGGGGCGACGGTACGGCTGAATCCGAAAATGGCATGCCGGATGCGGGMATCGCACCGGCGTTGGCTCCCGGCGCGATGTCCTCATCCGCTTACACCTTCTTGATTTCCTTGATGGCGTTGTTGTCGTCCACCAGGATGATCTTCGGCTTGTAGGTGGCGATCTCTTCATCGCTCATCGGCGCGTAGGTGCAGATGATGAGATGGTCGCCCAGGTGCGCGCGCCGCGCGGCAGCACCGTTGAGCGAGATCTCGCCGCTGCCGCGGACGCCCTTGATGATGTAGGTGGAGAAGCGCTCGCCATTGTTGACGTTGTATAGCTCGATTTTCTCGAACTCCTTCATGTCGGCCGCTTCGAGCAGATTCTCGTCGATGCCGCATGACCCCTCATAGTTGAGGTCCGCCTGTGTCACGGTGACACGATGGAGCTTGGCGCGGAGCATGATGCGTTGCATGGGTGATACGTCCTTGGTTGATGCTGGATGAGCTTGTAGGGAGGCCCCTGGGGTTGAGTCCTGGCGGGCCATTTGGCATGGTTCCGGGGCCTGGGTATCGGCCAGCCGTACCGGCTGTTCAGCCCGGTAGCAGCAGGCGCGCTACCGTGCACCTGGCCGGAACCGCCTGGCCCCATTCTAAAGCGACCGGGTCGCGGCGGGCCCGCTGCCGCTTCAGGACGCGCCGCGGACCACCTGGCCATCCTTGCACATCAGGCAGGCGGCGACGATATCGTCCTCCAGGTTCAGCGTGAACTGGCCTTCCTTGTCGATGACGAGCTTGAGGAAGTCGAGCACGTTGCGCGCATATAGCGCCGACGCGTCGGCCGCCACCATGCTGGCCAGGTTGGTGTGCCCGATCAGCGTGACGCCGTGGCGTTCCACCACTTCGTCAGCCACCGTCAGCGGGCAGTTGCCGCCCTGCGCCGCGGCGAGGTCGACCACCACCGAGCCCGGCTTCATCGCCTGCACCGTTTCTTCCTTGAGCAGCACCGGCGCCTGGCGGCCCGGGATCAGCGCGGTAGTGATGACGATGTCGGCGGCCTTGGCGCGCTCGTGCACCAGTTCGGCCTGGCGCCGCATCCAGTCGGGTGGCATGGGGCGGGCATAGCCGCCCACGCCCTGCGCGATCTCGCGCTCTTCGTCGGTGACGAAGGGCACATCGAGGAATTTCGCGCCCAGCGATTCGATCTGTTCCTTGACGGCGGGGCGCACGTCGGAGGCTTCGATGACCGCGCCCAGCCGCTTGGCGGTGGCGATGGCCTGCAGGCCCGCCACGCCGGCGCCGAGGATCAGCACGCGAGCCGCCTTGACGGTGCCTGCGGCGGTCATCAGCATGGGCATGAAACGCTGGTAATGATGCGCGGCGACCAGCACGGCCTTGTAGCCGGCGATATTGGCCTGGGAGGAGAGCACGTCCATGCTCTGCGCGCGCGTGGTGCGCGGCGCGGCTTCCAGCGCGAAGGCCGTCAGCGTGGCGCCCGCCATGCGCGCGTTGTTCTCTGCGTCGAAGGGATTGAGCATGCCGACCAGCACGGCGCCCGGCTTCATCAGCGCGAGCTCGGCATCGACGGGGGCGCGGACCTTGAGCACCAACTGCGCGCCGAAGGCTTGCGCCGCGGTGCCAATGGTGGCGCCGACGGCCTCATACGCCGAGTCCGGCACGCTGGCGCGTACGCCGGCTCCCGACTGGACGATGACCTGATGGCCCTGGGTCACGTACTTCTTGACCGTCTCCGGGGTGGCGGCGACACGAGTCTCACCTGCCCGCGTCTCCTGCGGGATGCCGATGTGCATCGTCAATTTCTCCTTTTGCTGGCGTCTTTGAGGCGCTGTCAAAATGATTCTGGCGTTGGCGCGCGAGCTTGTCGTACGACCGCTACGACATGGCAACGCGCCTGACCAGAACCGCTTCGGCTCATTCTGACAATGCCACTGATCTGCTAGGCGGGCGGACGTCTTTGGCTCTTTTGTGCCTGCCCTTTGTGTCTGCCATGCGCCCGGCCAGGCCGAACGCAGCGCACAATTTTTTCGCAGCTTACAGGAATCTGACGATATGTGGTGACCGGCCGGTCGGCTTTTGCGCAACCGCATCCCCCTCGCATCCCCCCTCTCGCAGGGCCTGCCGGTTCATGCCAGGGCGTGCCGGGACGTTCCCTTTACGATTTTTACGCCATCCCTTGGCGGGCCGCTGTTTTCTTGACACCGATTTTAGGCGCGTGCCCGTACTGTTCCAGTCGCGCCACGGCCACTGTCGTCCTGACGCTCGCCGTGGCTTCGGCCATCGCCTCACGCGTGGCCGTCCACCGATCGATTATTCCAATTGCCAAGTTATCCATGACCGCACTTCGTTTCAATGTTTCGCACGCCTGCCTCGCTACCCTGTCTTGCGTCACGCTTCTCGTCGCGCCGGCCGCCTTCGCGCAGGGCGCACCCGATGCAGCCGCAGCCGCCGACGCGTCGCCGCACACGTTCACGGCCAACGTCACGCTGGCCAGCGAATATCGCTACCGGGGCCTGATGCAGTCCAATCGCCGCCCGGCGATCCAGGGCGGGTTCGACTACACGCATGCAAGCGGCCTCTACGTGGGCAACTGGAACTCCAGCATCAGCTGGCTTGGCGACAGCAATGCCAAGGTGTCGGCGCCAATCGAGATGGATTTCTATGGTGGCTTCAAGAACACCTTCACGCTGGGCGGGCTCGAATGGAATTACGACGTGGGCGTGCTGGAGTACTACTATCCCGGCGATTATCCGGCTGGCTACACACGCCCGTACACGACGGAGCTGTACGGCGGCATCGGCTACGGCCCGGTGTTCCTGAAATACTCGCATGCAGTGACCAACCTGTTCGGCTTCAGCGACAGCAAGAACAGCTACTACGTAGATCTGTCGGCCAATGTGCCGCTGAACGTCTGGGACCTGACGCTCAATGCGCACGTCGGCTACCAGAAGGTGAGGAACGTCACGGACGCCTCGTACACGGACTGGAAGCTGGGGTTGACCAAGGACCTGGGCAAAGGCTTTGCGCTGGCGATCGCTTATATCGACACCAATGCCAACAAGTCGGTCTACACCAATGTGCCCGGCCGCTATATCGGCAAGGCAGCTGCCTTCGCGTCGCTCACCAAGACGTTCTGAGCATGCCGCGCCATCTTGATGACATTTTGATGGCGGCGGCGGCGATTACTGCATCAACTTGAGGCGGCCTTGCATAGCATGGTGGTATCTCCAACAGACGACCCGCCCAACGCGGGTCCCGCTCAAATGCGACAGTCGAGCCTTGCCTTGGCCTTTGCTTGCGTGCCACGCCGCCGTCTTTCCCGCACCGAACCCCGCACCGCGCGCCTTGATGCGTCCGGCATCGACGCCGCGCTGGCCCCCGTGCCCGCGCTTGGCGCGGATACCGCGCACAGCTGGATTCGCCTGCGCCTGGCGGTGGCGTCAAGCCAGGTCTTCGCGCTGCGCCAGTCGCTGCACCGCGCGATCGGGCAGCTGGCGCGCATCTATGTGGTGGAAGTGGACCACCGCCATGACGAGACCACGCTGCATGTGGAAGTCGAGCGCGGCGGCCGCGACGCTGCCATGCACGCCATCATGATGGCCCTGCCGGCCGCCGAGTTCGGCGTCACCACGGTGCTGGGACAAGACCATGCCGCGCACTGACACGATGGCGGGCTTGCGCGAAGGCAGCCGCGCGACGCTGTGGCTGCCGCTGGTGACGCCGATGCAGGGCGGCGAGCTGGACCTGGCCTGCGCGCAGCGGCTGGCCGCGCACTATGTGGCCAGCGGCGTGGATGGGCTGGTCATCCTGGGCACGACCGGGGAGGGCGGCTTGCTCACGCGGGATGAGCGGCTGATGTTTACCGCCGCGGTGCTGGAGGCGGTGGACGGTGCGCTGCCGGTGCTGGCCGGCGTAGGCGGCGTGGATACCCGCGTGGTTTGCGAGCAGGTGCGCCAGCTCGACCGCTTCGACCTGGCGGGCTACCTGGTGCCGCCGCCGTACTACCTGCGGCCCGGCGACGAGGGCATTGCCTGGCATGTCGAGCGCGTGGCGGATGCCACCTGGCGCCCGCTGATGCTCTACAACGTGCCCAAGCGGGCCGGCTGCAATATGTCACCGGCATTGGTGCAGCGGCTGGCCGCGCATCCGCGCGTTGTCGCGGTCAAAGAGTGCGACGCGGCCGGGCTTCGCGCCCTGGCCGGCAACGATCGGCTCGCGGTCTTCTGCGGCGAGGACGCGGCCATGCTGGACCACCTGCTAGCGGGTGGCGACGGCGTGGTTCCGGCTTGCGCGCACATCCGCCCGGATTTGTTCGTGCGGCTGTTGCAACTGGTGGCGCAAGGCCATGTTGCCGCAGCGCGTGCGTTGTTTGCGAGCCTGGCGCCGTTGATCTCGCTGCTGTTCTCCGAGCCCAATCCGGCCCCGGTCAAGACCGCGCTGGCATTGTGCGGGCTGGCAGGATCCGAGGTCAGGCGGCCACTGGCGCCGGCCAGCCGCGCGCTGCGCGAACGGCTGGACCAGGTGATCGCTTCGCTGCCGGCGGTGGAGGACGTGGAGCGCACTTTGCTGCCAGCTTAGGGTCGGCGCGGGCGCGGCGCCGGCTGCGMCGGTTGCGCCGGTTGCGCCGGATGCGCGAATTGGCGGCAACCGGTAGAATGCCGGATTGCCTAAAATTTGTGCATCATGTCACACGACTGGAAGGCCAGCGTCACTGTCGCCGCGGTTATCGAACGCGGCGGCCGCTTCCTGCTGGTGGAAGAAGAAACCCCCGACGGCCTGCGGCTGAACCAGCCTGCCGGCCATCTTGACCCGGGCGAGAGCCTGATTCACGCCGTCATCCGCGAAACGCTGGAAGAAACCGCCCACACGTTCGAGCCGCGCGCGCTGCTGGGCTGCTATATGGCCCGCCCGCACTCGGCCGGCACGGCGGCGCGGCCGGGCGGCGACATCACCTATGTGCGCTTCGCCTTTACCGGCGAGCTGGGCGCGCTCGATGCCGGGCGCCAGCTCGACGTGGGCATCGTGCGCACCGTGTGGATGAGCGCCGACGAAATCCGCGCTTGTCCCGAGCGCCATCGCACGCCGCTGCTGCTGGCTTGCATCGAGGATTACCTGGCCGGCAAGCGCTTCGCGCTCGACGCGCTCTACACCCATCCTTCCGTGGTGGGCGGCGGAGTGCCGTCATGAGCCAGGGCAAGCGCGTGGTGGTGGGCATGTCGGGTGGCGTGGATTCGTCGGTGACAGCCTGGCTGCTCAAGCAGCAAGGCTACGAGGTGATCGGCCTGTTCATGAAGAACTGGGAAGACGACGACGACAGCGAGTACTGCTCGACCCGGCAGGACTGGCTGGACGTGGTCTCGGTGGCCGACCTCATCGGCGTCGACGTGGAAGCGGTCAATTTCGCCGCCGAGTACAAGGATCGCGTCTTTGCGGACTTCCTGCGCGAATACTCGGCCGGCCGCACGCCCAATCCCGACGTGCTGTGCAATGCCGAKATCAAGTTCAAGGCCTTCCTGGACCACGCCATGTCGCTGGGCGCGGACACGATCGCCACCGGCCATTACGCGCGCGTGCGCGAAGCGGGGGCGGATGTGGGTGCCGGCACGGGCCGCTTCGAGCTGCTCAAGGCCTTTGACCACACCAAGGACCAGAGCTACTTCCTGCACCGGCTGAACCAGGCGCAGTTGTCGCGCACGCTGTTCCCGCTGGGCGAGATGCCCAAGACGCGCGTGCGCGAGATCGCTGCGGAGATTGGCCTGCCCAATGCCAAGAAGAAGGATTCCACCGGCATCTGTTTTATCGGCGAGCGGCCGTTCCGCGATTTTCTCAACCGCTACCTGCCGACCAAGCCGGGACCGATGAAGACGCCGGACGGCAAGGAAGTCGGCCAGCACATCGGCCTGGCGTTCTACACGCTGGGGCAGCGCAAGGGCATCGGCCTGGGCGGCAGCCGCGCGGGCAATGGCGACGCCTGGTACGTGGCGCGCAAGGACATGGCCAGCAACACGCTGTATGTGGTGCAGGGCCATGACCATCCGTGGCTGCTGACGCCCACGCTCGACGCTGCCGACCTGTCGTGGGTGGCGGGCACCGGCCCGGCGGTGGGCACCACGCTGTCGGCCAAGACGCGGTATCGGCAGAGCGATGCGCCGTGCACGGTGACGGGGGCGGGCGACGATACCCTGCAACTGACGTTTGCGCAGGCGCAGTGGGCGGTTACGCCGGGCCAGTCGGCGGTGCTGTACGACGGCGATGTCTGCCTGGGCGGCGGCATCATCCGCTAGTTCGCCGGCTGTGCGCTGCGCGAGAAGATAAAAACCGGCTCTATGGCCTAATGCCGTTCAGTTAAGGTCCCTATTGAGGAAGCGAACGGCATAGCGTGAAGGGCGGGACTTGACGACCCGGTCGCATGAGCGACCGGGTCGTTTCACATTGGGCAGCGACTTTAGGCGCTCGCGTAGGCGCTGCAGGCAGGCGGGCA